>JAJTHY010000143.1 GCA_021298045.1 Candidatus Jidaibacter sp. | reverse complement strand
TTTAATGCGGTCGCCCTGCTGGCGCAACAGGGCGACAACATAAATTTTTCAAGTTAACGGAGTATACATCCCTTATTGCGAATAAGCATTTGTAGGTAATCCACTCTGTTTTCAGCCATATTTTGCGCTCTTTCTATTTGCAACTTAGCAGATATTAAGCATGTGGGGTTTTTGGCATAGGCTGTTGCCGCATCCATGCGGGATATATTCTCTCTAACCGCAAAGTCAGCTAGCAGTAATTCTTCATTTAGTTTATTGCAATTCAAGTATTTATCTGTGGGTTTTATCACTTGTAGCGCCGTTATGTCTTCGTTATTACAAGAGCACCCGGAACATAGTAAACATAAGATGATTACAAACTTTTTCATTGGTAAAATCTCATAATTTTAAATTGTAAAATAGGTTTATCATCAAAATAAATATTTGTATATAGAGTAGATTTTTCAAAGATATATATTACTATTATAGGAATTAAAATCATTGTAAGCGCATATAAATGAAGCAGCCAAAAGAAGATTTCAAGAAGATGCTCATCGGTGCAATTGGCATAGTTTACGGCGATATAGGCACCAGCCCCCTATACGCCCTTAAAAGCTGCTTCACAATAGGGTCTTTAGCAGTAACAGAAATCAATACTTTAGGCATCATAAGCTTATTTATTTGGATGTTGATTTTAATGACCACTATAAAATATGTTTGCTTGTTGTTAACAATCAATAATCAAGGCGAAGGCGGAGTATTGGCACTTGCTTTGTTAATATCAAAATATCGCCTCCAAAAATGGAAGTCATTGCCTATAATATTAGGAATTTTAGGAGGGGCATTATTGGTAGGTGACGGAGCAATTACGCCTGCCATATCAGTTTTAGGGGCCTTAGAGGGCTTGCATCTTATTACCGAGTTAAATCCTCGACATATAGTCCTGATCTCGATTGCAATACTGCTCGGGTTATTTGCCCTACAACGGCGTGGTAGCGATCTAATAGGCACATACTTTGGTCCAATAATGATAATTTGGTTTTTGGCAATATTGATATTGGGGATTATTGGTATCTCACAAAATCCCTCTATTTTTAAAGCTCTCTCCCCATATTATGCAATTCATTTTTTAATCTACAATGGGACGGCTGGTTTTATTTCCATGGGTGGAGCTATTCTAGTTATAACTGGAGCTGAAGCTCTTTATGCAGATTTGGGACATTTTGGTAAGCGCCCCATACAAACAGCGTGGATGTATTTTGTATTTCCAGCTCTTGCACTTAATTACCTAGGTCAGGGCGCGTTGTTATTAGAAAATCCAGCAGCTATAAGCAACCCATTCTACAATCTTGCTCCGCAAATGTTGCTTTACCCGCTTATTATACTTGCAACTATTGCGACCATAACCGCCTCTCAATCCATTATTTCCGGGGTATTTTCCCTTGCTTGGCAAGCCATAATGCTGGAGTATTTACCAAGGCTAAAAGTTATTCATACATCTAAGCATCGTGGACAAATATATATCCCCACCATTAATTTACTACTCTGCATTCTTACTATCACTGCCGTACTTAAATTTCAAAATTCAGATAATCTCGCTGTTGCTTATGGTTTAAGTGTTTCTGGCGTAATGCTCATAAGTAGTATTCTGCTTATTTATAGTGCTATTTATAAATGGAAATGGAGTAAGTTTAAAAGCGCTGCTCTGCTTTCTCCGTTTTTGATATTGGATATAAACTTCTTTCTTACAAATTTAGTTAAAATATTTGAGGGAGCCTGGTACACTTTGCTAATCATGGCAGCGGTATCTTACATAATTTGGGTTTGGCGCTCTGGCAAGAAAATGCTTAGTGAGCAAAAATTACTATGTAGCTCTAGCGTTACCACATTTTTAGCAGAGCATAAAAAAAGTTATAAACATCGCATACCAGGGTGCGCTGTTTTCATGTCGCATTATCCTGGTAAGATCCCTAATGCATTGGTAATAAATTTGCGGCACAATAAATTTCTGCATGAAAAAGTTATTTTACTTACTGTTATAACTAAGGAGGTACCAAGGGTTCCAAAAGCTGAGAAATTCTTTTTCGAAGAAATAGAGAAAGATATATTCATTGTGACAGCATCATTTGGATTTTTGGAAGTACCAAATTTGCATGAAGTAACAACTTGGGCTTATGATGGCGGCATTATAAAACATGACTCTTCAGTATCTTGTTTTTTAAGCAAAGAGACGCTTATTGCCAATAACCGCAATATCTTTGATGAAATTAGCAAATCTTTATATATTTTTCTATCAAACAATGCTCTTTCAGCTCATGATTTTTTTAAAGTTCCTAATCAAAAAGTGGTGGAATTGGTTGTTACATATAAGGTTTAATTTTGCAAAATAATGATATAATTAAATTACAATGAGTTGGGTAGTTATTTAATTTTATTGACACTTTAATTATAGCCAAACCGTTATAAAATACCAATTTGCTGCAACAGAGAATTTTTGACAAACAAAAATATATAAGAAGTTATGAAGAAATAGAATGTAAGCGTTCTGAAAACATGATTAGGTAATAGTCATTTTCGTTATTCAAAAGCTATGGCTTAAAAATTATAGTGCTAAGGACTGAATTGCTTTCAAAGTGATAAGCTTTTAGCAGGAGCTTGTC
This sequence comes from Candidatus Jidaibacter sp., assembly GCA_021298045.1. GTDB lineage: Bacteria > Pseudomonadota > Alphaproteobacteria > Rickettsiales > Midichloriaceae > JAJTHY01. Next base: position 7,081 of record JAJTHY010000143.1, on the reverse strand, counting down.
CAGGAGATAAACAAAGTTGTTAAAAACCTCCTTTCCGCCTACCATGCCAAATTTGGCAAAATTTAGTAGGCCGAAACCTTTTTGAGATAATTTATAGGGCTGCAAAACTTTTAGAAATTTTGCCCTGTTTATATAGGTCCACTTGTTGGCTCCAGCACCAAAAAATCTTCTCATTGACTTTGAAAAAGAGTTTGATTGGTTATCTAATGTGATCAATACCCCACCGGGCTTTAATGCGTTGTGCAAGGCTTTTATTAGATCACCAATTTTTTCATAATCATCATCTCTACAAATGCCTCCTAAAACAGATTTCATAACTATTACATCATAACATTCTGCTTGTAGCTCCCAAGCATCTATCTCTTGAAGGCGTGGCAAAGGTAAATTATGCTTATTGCTTGTAGCAGATAAATTGCCAGATAAAATTTCTGCTTGATCAAATTCTCTGTAATAAGAGCAGGTTACATCATAGCCCATAGATTTTAAAACTGGTGAAAGTGAAGAGTGAAAACCAGCACCTATTTCCAGGCACTTTTTGTTGCCTTCTGGGCAAAACGATAAAGAATACTCCAAGGCATCTGCCCAAAGCTTTCTATTCCAGCCACAAGAGTCTTCCAGCAGTGCTCTAAAATCATTCTTTTCCATAAGCAAGGACTAAGGTTTCTTAGGTTGAGCTGGGGTAGTTTTTACAGCTTTTTCATCTGGAACACAAGGGTTGGTTACAAAACTCCAGCTCATTCCACCTAACTTTTTATTAATAAATTTAATATTGCAAGTTCTAATAGGAGCCCCTCCAGACTCTTTATATCCTGGAGCACATTTACCTCTAGCTGGTATTGCCATCTCCGTTAGTGATTGCCTACCAAGTTTATTTTGCTCATCTGCGTTCAAGTCTCTAGGCTCATCCCAAGTGGCAAATCCGTTTATGTAAGATGGTTTGTTGATGGCATCGCATCTATTTTTCATCATACATGGATAGTTTATTAAGCTATGCCACCAGTAATGCTCTCTATCCAACTTACAAGAACGCTCAGGTGCATAAATAGGGCTTTTGACTAATTTATGGTGCTTTTGAAAACTCCCTAAGGCTTTGTTAACTTTATTTATATCATCATCATTAAAATTGCGGTTAAAGGTATGAGCGAGATTTTGTAGTGAATTGAGTGTGGAAACCGCAGTTGCAAACTGCTGCACATAATCGGCATATTTTGTTTCGCAAGCTTCATCTTCTACTTTGCAAATTGTACTACGCGGAAGTAAAGATGCAGGTTCGAAAACATGTGTAATTGTTGTCTCAAGTCCAGCTTCAGTATCACAAAAGCCTTGTGTTGCGGTTTGTATTTCTGTTTGTGGCCAGGTGCTCATGCCATAGCTAACTCTTGCCTCAGGCCTTGGTCTACAGTCAGCTGGAATTTTTGCACACATTTTATCAAATTTATAGTCTGTGAAATTCCAGCCACTGATATTTTCCAAACATATGGTATCGCTTTTATCAACTTGGCTTGGCTCTTTCAATACACCTGGACAAAAAACTTTAAGGGCATCCTCTTCATGATCCGTTGAACCACTACCTTTGCAAGTTGGTGCAGGGTTTTTATTATAGCAACCCATCACTCCTTTTCCCCTATCACTGTCTCTGCATTCACAAAGCGAACGCTCTCTTTCTCCTGCTGGTAAAAAGAATTGTGGTTTGTCTAAATTTCCTTGATCTTCCGCAATTCTATAAGCATAGCATCCACTGGATTCTCCAGTAATTTTTGGTGTATCTATCGTTATAAAAGTTGGGGTGCTGTCATCTTGCATTCTTGGTATCATAGCTTGAAATTCAACCCCATAAATCGATATTAAATCTCTTTTGTATAGTGCACTTGCCGCATTACCCTGTGAATTTTCTAGGTAATATTCTCTTATAGGCGGAGAGGATAAAGGTAACTTTTTATAGGTTAAAGGCCCATTTGCTTGTTGATTAGTTACGTTACCACGTTCATCAGCTTTAAATGCACTGCCATCCGAGCGCAGAACAACTCTTTGGTTATCTTTGTCATAGTATATAATCTCGCCTTGAGAGTTTGTTATAGCGAAGTTTACTGTTACGGCTGGCCCCCCTGCAGGGTGAGGAACATGCTCTGCAACTACTTTTAAGTTAGATTGCCTTGGCGTTGGCCTTGCAACGCAACCTATATAAATTTTGTCATCACAAGAGTTACTTTCACAAGCGCAAACTTGCGATGGATTATTTGGATCAACCCTGGCCTCATAAACTAATTTGTTTTTATCTTTAGGAAAGCTGCCCTTATTTAGTAACTGATCTATATTACTTGTATCCCCAGGGAATTTATACCTTAATATTAATTCACCATTTTTTGACATACCGTTTAGCAGCTTAATTACAGGCTGATCAAAAGTACTTTTATAATTTGATATGTAATTTTCTATTTCAAAATCAGGGTCAACATACGCTGCGATTTCAGTAGTGATAACCGGGTTATAGGTAGGAGGAGGAGATCTCAAAGGCTCTTCAACACATCCGATAAAAGCATCAGACCAACTATTTAGAGGACTATTGCAAGAGCTACCCACTAAGGCATACACAACATATCCGCATACAATATTACGTTTAAAACGGTTTTTGCCGCCATGTGGCAAAACTTCATTAGGATAGAATTTTTTTAAACATATGCGATGACCGGAACTTCCTGACCATGGACCTTGCAAAGTTATCACCCCTTCCTTGTCACCTAAACGCCTAACATCACTTGGTAAAAAGGTTCCTGAATAGTGGTCACCCCAGGAATCTCCTGATCCCCAGGAGCAAGAGTTGTCACGAAAAACATTTCTAGCGGTGCAATAGCTTCGTCTCACTTCATACTTCACATCTACAGGGTCAGCGGATGTTCTGCTAAGTATTAAGCGTTCATTTACACTTGGATAAGCATTGCGACACGCCTCTTTAACCCCATATTTATCAAACGATTGGTACCTTTTATTTTTTAGGTCTGTTTTTTTAAATCCACCCATAGCCTTAAAACAGTCATCATCATAGTAATTAGCAAGTGTGATAATAGGTATGGCTATGAGAAGTAAAATCTGTAGCAGAAGTTTAAAAACATTCAAACCATCGTCACTGCGAGGAGCCCCTTGGTAACGTGGCAGTCTAGAGGAATAAGAAAGAATGGCTGGATTGCCACAGTCGTTGCACTCCTTTGCAATGACAGAATTTTTAATCATGCTAGAGTCTCCAAAATCTCTGCCATGCTATCTAAATTAATGGATAATAAATTAGTGTGATTATCTTGCTTATATAGGAAGATCCTTCTACTTGCCCTGTAGATTTTTATTTTATGCAAGTCGTTATCACTCAAGCCATAGCAGCGCCTAAAATATTTATCTGCATCTTTATCGCTTAAAAAAATAGTGGTGCCAAGCATTGAAATAATTGACTTATAATCTTTGTCTTTTTCAAATGCATCTTGATGCGAGCAAGTAGCTAGCATAATAGCATTTTTAGAATCAACCACTCTTAGCCATTCACCAAACACTTGTTTAACATGAGGGATTGCTAAAATTTTTTCCAAATTATTTATATAAATAATTGTTGGGATTCCATTTAGATGCCCCAACAACGATTCTAAAAATGTGCCAATATACGCTCTAAATACCGCTGGTTTATTTAGTATTTCTGACATGTTCAACCCTACGATTTTTTCACCACCCGCAAACAGGTCAAATTGATGCTTACTTTCAGAAAAATAATCTGGGAATTTATTAATAAAAAAATCCTGGGCACTTTGGTTAAGGCTAGTATCATTTAAATTGGTGAGTAGATCCAGTATCGCATCTACCTTTTTTGATAAGCTTTCGCTTGAGTAAATTTTCTCTGCAATTGCTGCAAAAACCTCACTGTAATTTTCAAAGTCTGCAGCTCTTGGAAATATAGTATCAATCAGCCAATCTTTAAATTGATTAGTATTATTTTTAAATGAGTTAAGAGCAAATGGGTTTAGCTTAAACCTTTTTTTAATTTCAGCATCATTAAGGTAACTACCATTTATTGCCGTTATAAATTTTTCTCCATCACCTTCCAGGTCTAAGTAAATTACCCTCGGTTCATTTTTTAAAGCTTGAGCTATAAGGAATTTTGAAATAACACTTTTTCCAACGTTACTGGGCCCTAACAAAAGAGTGTTGCCAACACCTTGCTGATTATGAAAATTAAAATAAAAAGGAGTTCCCAATTCACTTCTAACTAATGAAATAGGAGCGCCCCATTTAGAGCCTTGATGAGCTCCTGTATCACTTCCAAAAACAGTGCAATAAGAGCCTATGTTATCAATATTCAGGTAGTTGAAACGAGCGTTTTTCAAGAAACGTGTATTGCCTGGAATCTGCGCCCAAAACATAGCCGCCATGTTAAAGTCTTCACGTATGCAAGAGATTCCCAAATTATTAAATGCTCTAGATAACTGCTTTAATCTATCTTCAAAAAATTTAGGATCATCACTAAAAACTGTGATAGTGGTTTGATGTTTGCAATAGCTGTTCCCACGGCTTGGATTGGCTTCTAAGAATTGCTTGAGGCCGCTAATTTCATTTATATGCGAGTTTTTAGAAAGATATTCAACATCTGCAAGCTGTGAGAATTCAGCTTTAGCTGCCTTCTCATTTTCAAGTAATATTATTTGACATAAAACATATTGAAAACCAAGTTGCAGTAATTGATCTAAAGATTTTTGTGGAAGATCATAATGGTCTTTAATGGAAAAAACTGCAGCATACTGCTTATTTTCATAGTTATTTATTTCTATAGAATTAAACGTGTAGTTCATGGTTTGCTTAGATAAAACTAAGGACATATCATGTGGGGTTAACTCCACCCTCCGTTGCTCTAGATGAATTAAATGATGGAAGAATATCATCTGCTCAGATATAACATCTTCCTCGGTTTCAATAATGCCTAGCTTTCTGGCGCCTTGAAGACGTAAAGCATTTATTATCTTATCAGCTGTTTCAGTTAATGTTTTATGGGAGCTTTCTAAATATGAAAACTGCTCCCTCCTAATAAGCGGGAAAAACAAAGATTTTAGAATATTCCCCAAATTAGTTATTTTATGATGCAACCCTTGGTAAACAAGGGTTATATATACTGTGTTAACCAGCTGTTTATCAAAATTATTTTTCTTACACCAAGCATCATTTAATTTTTTGGCAAATTCGTTTTCAAAGCTGGCCTTTGGCATCATGTTCTTGCGGCTACGAACAGTATGAAGATATACCGCAACTTTAAAATCTGTTACAGATTCAGCAATAGCTTTACTAATCTCATCTTTAAGCACAGTTTTATAGCTGGATAATTCTGCTACATCTCCCGTAATTTCTATAGTTTGAATCAGCTCCCCATCCTTGGTTATAACCGTGTGAGCGTCATAATGGCAGACCATGGGAATGTTTTCAGCCACGGATAAATCGGGTAGGTTATCGGTAATTTCAGGTAGGGTAGATTTATCTAACACAATTGCAAATATAAATTTCTCATCTTAATACTAACCTAAAAAAAGCTGTGAGCACAAGTTCATATCTACTAACTAGCAAAAAATTTAGCTATATCACACCCCGGTGCTTCCCTCTGGCTCGGAAGTGTGTCTAGATTTTCGAGAACCAACCTTAGGCTTTTTGCCTTTAGCTAACTCATCCAAAATGGCAGACATGGATTCTGCATCCAAATCTTCGTAATAATCGTCATTTATCTGCACCATCGGGGCATTTACACAAGCACCCAAGCACTCCACCTCAACCAAGGTAAACTTACCATCTTTGGTTGTTTCACCTACATCAATGCCAAGTTTTTTGCGACAAGCTCTGGTAACTTCATCCGAGCCCCTAAGCCAACAAGGCGTGGTTCTACAAATTTGCACTAAGTTTTTTCCAACGGGTTGCTTATTATACATAGTATAAAATGTAGCTACTTCATATACCTTCATCGCAGGAATTTTCAGCATATCAGCTATAAAGTCCATAGCAGCTTTAGGAATCCAATTATTGTGCTGGCGCTGCGCAAGGTCTAAAAGAGGCATAACTGCACTCTGTTGCTTGCCTTCTGGATATTTAGCTATAATATCTTTTGCTGTTTTTAAGTTTTCTTTACTAAATTCAAATTCGCTTGGTTGCTCAAATTCAACCGGCTTAAACATAGATGACATAATTACAACTACCTATCAATTTCACCAAATACAACGTCCATACTGCCTATAATGGCAACAACATCCGCAAGCATATGCCCCTTCCCTATCTTATCTGCCGCTTGAAGATTGGCTATACCAGTCGCCCTTATATAACAACGATATGGTTTATTGCTACCATCAGAAACCAAGTATACACCAAACTCACCTTTAGGAGACTCCACAGCCGCATAAACTTCACCTTCTGGAACATGATATCCTTCAGTAAATAATTTGAAATGGTGTATTAACGCTTCCATCGAAGTCTTCATTTCAGGACGTGGTGGCGGAGTTATTTTACGGTCCAAACAGCGAACATCACCCCCCGGCATTTGGTCTAAACATTGTTGTATAATTTTAACCGATTCACGCATCTCCTCAACGCGCACTAGATACCTATCATAACAATCGCCATTTTTACCAATTGGAATTTTGAAATCCATCTTGTCATAAACTTCATAAGGCTGAGACTTCCTCAAATCCCATGCAACTCCAGATGCTCTAAGCATAGGGCCAGTAAAGCCAAAGTCTATTGCTTCCTGCTTGCTAACTACACCTATACCTACTAAACGTTGCTTAAATATTCTGTTATCCGTTAAAAGCGTTTCAACATCATCTAACTTTGCAGGGAATTGATTTATAAATTCCTGAATATCCTCTAACAGACCATTTGGGATATCCTGACCCACTCCCCCAGGACGGAAGTAATTAGAATGGAACCTAGCTCCCGTAGTGCGCTCATAAAATTCCAACATCTTTTCACGCTCTTCAAACATCCACAAAAGCGGTGTCATCGCACCCACATCCAGCGCATATGCAGTGATATTAAGTAGGTGATTCAGGATTCTTGTGATCTCCGAGAACAT
>JAJTHY010000024.1 GCA_021298045.1 Candidatus Jidaibacter sp. | reverse complement strand
GGAATGAAATGGTCATTTATGCCTAAAGCACCTACTTCAGAGCGGCCAAATTATCTTGTAGTTAATGCTGATGAATCTGAACCAGGGACTTGTAAAGATAGAGATATATTACGTTCTGAGCCTCATAAATTAATAGAAGGCTGTCTTTTGTCGGGCTTTGCAATGCGTGCAAAAGCAGCATACATTTACATACGTGGTGAATATTATAATGAATCTGTTGCATTGCAAAAAGCGATTGATGAAGCTTATGCAGCTGGGCTCATTGGTAAAAATGCTTGTGGAAGCGGATATGACTTTGACGTATATATTCATAGAGGTGCTGGAGCATATATATGTGGTGAAGAAACAGCCTTGTTAAATAGTTTAGAAGGAAGAAAGGGAATGCCAAGGCTTAAGCCTCCTTGTTTTCCTGCTGTAGTTGGAGTATGGGGGTGTCCGACCACGGTTAATAATGTTGAAACAATTGCTGTAGTTCCAGAAATTTTGAGACGTGGGCCAAGTTGGTTTAGTTCAATTGGTCGCCCAAATAATACAGGTACTAAAATATTTTGCATTTCTGGCCATGTTAATAAGCCTTGTAATGTTGAAGAGGCTATGTCTATACCACTCAAGGAGTTGATAGAAAAGCATGCTGGTGGCGTTAGAGGTGGATGGGATAATTTGCTTGCTATTATACCTGGGGGCTCTTCTGTTCCTATGATACCAAAATCAATCTGCGACACAGTGCTTATGGACTTTGATGCACTTAAAGATGTGCAAACGGGTTTAGGAACCGCAGCGGTAATTGTAATGGATAAGTCTACTGATCTCATCAAAGCCATTACCAAACTTTCTAAATTTTATATGCATGAATCATGTGGGCAATGCACCCCATGCAGAGAAGGGACTGGATGGTTATATAGAGTTATGTGCAGAATGGTTGAAGGTGATGCAGAAATTTCTGAAATCGACACGTTGCTTGAAGTTACCAAACAAATTGAAGGACATACAATTTGTGCTCTTGGTGATGCAGCAGCCTGGCCTGTACAAGGCTTAATTAGGCATTTCAGGCATGAAATGGAAGATAGAATCCATGCTTATAAAAATGGCTTTTAATTTTAACAAATTTTGTGATGGTATAGTACTTCCCATGTTGCCTATTAACGGAGTATAAATGGCATTAAAAACTAAAAAAAAGTCATCCAAAACCTCACGTAAGCCAAGGCGAAAAATTAAGCTGAAATCGGTTATAGTTTCTTTATTTAGCATTATATTATTTTGTATTATTTCAAGCTTCTTGCTTTTGGCGTATTTGCTAAAAGATCTTCCAAATATCGAGGAGATGGCGGATAGGGATGTTAGGCCCCAAATAACAATATACGATAGTAACAGTATAGTGCTTGCAAAATATGGTGATTTTAGGGGCGAGCGATTAACTTATTCTAATATACCTATATACATGGTTCAAGCTGTAGTTGCGGCAGAAGACCGTAGGTTTTTTGAACATATAGGTATAGACCCGATTGGTATAATTCGTGCATATTTTGTAAACCTTAAAGCCGGTAGAGTTGTGCAGGGCGGCAGCACAATTACCCAACAGCTAGCTAAAATAATATACCTAAGCCCTGAGCGCACATTTAAAAGAAAGCTGCAAGAGATTATAATTGCACTTGAGCTGGAGCGTAAATTCAGCAAGGAGCAAATAATTTCACTGTATCTTAATAGAGTTTATTTAGGAAAAGGTAATTACGGAATTGACGCTGCATCTAAGTATTATTTTGGCAAAAGTGGTACGGATCTTGGCGTATTCGAATCTGCAATTATAGCGGGGTTATTAAAGGCTCCGTCTCGATACTCACCGTCAAATAATTTAGCGCTTGCAATAGGCAGAGCCAGGCAAGTACTTGAGCAAATGTATAATGAGGGATACATAACAGAAGAGCAGTATAAATATGGATCTCCACCTACTGTAGTTGAGCGTGGTGTTGGAAGAGGCGCGCTCAGGAATCCATATTTCGCAGATTACGTGTTATCCGAAATTCCAGATCTTGTGCAAAATACCAGCCAGGATCTGAACATATATACTACTTTAAATATCGAAGCCCAGGAAACATTGGAAGAGGTTGTAGAAAAATATGCGGTTCAAGCCAAAAGCAAATATAACGCAGACCAAATAGCTGGTTTGGTAATGGAGCCAAATGGCGCTATCAAAGCTATGATAGGTGGAGTTTCGTATCAAAAATCTCAATTTAATAGGGCTGTTACTGCCAAGCGTCAGCCGGGATCTGCATTTAAATTCTTTATTTATTTGGCGGCATTGGAAGGTGGTTTAGAGCTTTCTGACCGATTTGTAGATGAGCCAATTTCAATAAAGCAAGGCAAGGGTCTGCCACTTTGGAGTCCGCGCAATATAGACAGAAAATACCACGGAGAGATGACAGCTGAAGAGGCTTTTGCCAGATCCATCAATACCATCGCGGTTAAGATTTCAGAAAAAACTGGCGTGGATAAAGTGGCGGAAATTGCTAAAAGGTTAGGTGTGGTATCTAAGATTCCGCATTTTTCAAGCATCGCGCTTGGCACAGCGGAAATGAGTTTGCTAGAGATGACGCAAAGCTTTGCGCATATTGCAAATTTTGGCCATAAAGCAAATGCATTTGGGGTAATTAAAATTACTGATGGTAATGGAGGCATTTTATATGAATTCCCGGGGGTGGAGCGTGAACAGGTAATAGACCCAGAAGTTTCAGAGAAAATGCGCGAGCTATTGAGAGCTGTAGTGTTAAACGGAAGTGGTAAACGAGCAGCTATCCCTGGCATGGAAATTTTTGGTAAGACCGGTACAACGCAGGAACATCATGATGCATGGTTTATTGGTTTTACAGATGATATAGTAACAGGAATTTGGATAGGAAACGATGACAGTAGCCCTACTAAAAACCTAGGGGGCGCTGGGCTTCCGGCAATTGTATTCCATGATTTCAATCAAAATGTAGGGAATATAGAAAAAACAAAGATTACAAATGATTCAACGCCATGGCAAAATAAAAGCATTTTTGATTTTATATTGCCTTAGCTATGGCAGATTTTTTATGGATCGTTCCGTCTTTGCGAGGAGCTTTAGCGACAAAGCAATCCAGAAAATTTGTAAAACCTATATTCCTCAAACAGTACCAGAATTTTAATGCGGTTGCCCTGAAAAATGCTTAGGTTATAGATGCTAGTTGCTTACTAAATTAAAATTAGAAAGAGGGGTGCTATTGACTTTAAATAAGTATTATATAGTATGCTTATAGAGGCAGTATCGGAGTTTTTGCTTAATGAATAAATGGATTAACAAATTATTAATTTCTTTAAAGAGTAACTTTATTGGCTCTGATGAATTTGGTAATCTATACTATGAAAGCAAACGCGTTGATCGTACATTTGGCAAAAAGTCTCGTTATATTATATATAAGGGTATTGTAGAAGCTTCTAAAGTTCCTGCACATTGGGCTCTTTGGTTGCATCATCAAAAGGATGAAGCTCCTAAAAATAATGTTAGAGATTATAAGTGGGAAAAGACTCATATACCTAATTTGACCGGTACAGAGCATGCTTACTTTCCACCAGGACATGTTCTATCCAAAGCGCAGCGAGATGCAGCGACTGGAGACTATGAGTCTTGGCAACCGAAATAACTAAGTGGTTTATATGAATAAAGATAATATTATAGAAACATTGATTGGCGCATTCGTGTTGTTAGTTGCAGCATACTTTCTTTACTATGCATATGGAACTACGGAGGTTAAGGGTTCTGGTAAGCAATATGTGATATTTGGCAAATTTGATAGGATAGATGGTTTGAATTTGGGTGGAGATGTTCGTGTGTCAGGCATTAAAGTGGGCAAGGTTATTTCGCAAACTCTTGACCCGAAAACTTTTCAAGCAGTCTTAGAGCTCAGTATTTCTCCTGATGTTAAATTGCCAGTAGATACCTCAGCAGAAATAATTGGAAACGGTCTTTTAGGTGATAAATATGTATCGCTAACCCCAGGGTCTGATGAAGAGCATCTAGCTGAGAAAGCGTTTTTGGAATATACGCAGTCTTCTATAAGTTTGGATAGTCTTATTGGCAAATTCATGTTTGGACTTGATAAGGGCGGCAAGGACAAAGATAAGGACAAGGATGCCAATAGCGATCCTAAATCATCAACTGGTAAGTGATAAAGCATGCGCTTGCATTATAACCTTATAGTTTTTTTGTTGTTAAGCTTTGCATCTAGAGCTTTTGCTGCGGATTTTCTAGAGGGTGAAAGCTATATTGATCCTACGCATGTTGATAAAGAATTAGGCCAAGCTGATAAAGGACTTTTTAGCAGTTTTTTTAGTAAAGAATCAAGCGAAGATGAGATGGCGGGAGCTGAACATAACTTGGAAATTATGGTTCAAGAACAGGACAGTGCTGCATCTGCAAAAGACGTTGCGATTATAAGGGTGATAGATAAAACCTTGGGTAAGATGTATTCTCTAGATATCAATGTGGGATCGAAGAAGACTGTGAATGAAATTGTTGTCAAAGTAAATTCATGTATTCAATCTAATCAGAAACTTATAATTCCTGAGGGTAGAGCGCTTATAGAGGTGTTTGAAATTCGTAATAGGGTTGTAGGGCGTATATTTAATGGCTGGGTATATATGCAGAGTGCATCTGTTTCTCAACTTACTCACCCTAAATACGACATTACCCTGGCTGGATGTACTCTAGCTAAACCCTTATAAAATGGATACGCTAATGCTGCGCCTTTTCAATAAATTTTCACCTATTTTGCCTTTGAAATATATCCATATTCCATGCGTAAAATGGGCAAAAATTTACGAGAAAATTCTTGATTTTCGTACCCATTTTATAAGGGTTTAGCTATAAACACACTGTTGCACTTCAAAATTGATTCTTCCTTCTTCCTTAGCTATAGGCTAATCTCTACTCCCCTTCGTGCTCATCAAAAATTTTCTGGTATAGCTTTAGGGTATTTTTACACATAAGATCCAAGGAATATTTTTTGCTAACCAATTTATGAGCATAGTCAGTAATCTCTTTAGCTTGCTCTTTTTTTAAGTTAAGTGCTTTTTCAATACTTTCGGCGAAAGTCGAGGCATCTGATGTTGGCACTAGAAATCCAGATTTTCCTTGTTCTATAATATCCTGCGGTGCTCCTATATTAGTAGAGATAACAATACGCCGCATTGCCTGTGCTTCCACAATTGTGCGGCCAAAACCTTCAGGCTCTACTGAGGACGATACAACAAGGTCGGCAATGGAATATAGAGCAGGCATATCAGAGATAGCTTCATCTTTTATAATGATTTTATCTTCCAGCTTATATTCGCGTATCGCTTGCTTTATTTCATTTAAGTAGTCGCTTTGAGCTGGGCCAGCTTTGCCAACCATTAGGCATTTGAATTTTTTAGTAGTTAAGTATTTAAGAGATTTGATAAGGTATAAGTGCCCTTTCAATCTGGTGAACCTAGATGGTAAAATGATAAGCTTTTCTTTTGGATCTAATTCAGAAAGACCAAGTTCTTTTTTGATATTTTCAATTCTGGTTTTATCTAGATTATCTGGATTAAAATAATTGAGATCAGCGCCACGCTCAATCACCACTAGGTTAGGTGAGGTGAAGTGATACCTGGTTTCTATATGCTTTTTTATATAGTTGGAAATCGCAATTACGCGCTGTCCTTTAAGCATAATAGAATTATAAAAACGCTTTAGAGGATGAGAAGCCGAGTATGCTCCATGAAAAGTGGTTACGAATTTGCGGCCAGATAATAAACAAGCTAAGTAACAACTCCAAGCTGGTGCTCGTGATCTAGCATGCACAATATCTATCTGCTTCTCCTTTATATTTTTGTAAAGACGAATCGCATTAAGAATTATAATAATAGGGTTTTTTGAATGTACTGACATTTTAATATGCTTGACCCCAATCTCTTTAAGAGAAGAAACTAATGAGCCACCATTGCTACACACAAAGTTTTTTACTTTGTGTTTTTGTAAGTATGAGGCTATCTCAAATGTGCCACGTTCTACGCCGCCAGAGTTAAAATCAGGGATCACCTGCAGTACAGTAAACTTTTTCATCTATCCTCTATTCACCTAGCTCTATTATAATAAACCTACTTGTGCCACCACGATTGATTAAGAGAGCAATATCCTTGTTAGCAGCCTTTTTGGCTCTTTCAATTTCTTTACCAGCATCCACCATGTTTTCCACCTTAGTTCGATTTATTTGCATAATAACATCACCAGGTAGCAAACCAGACTCTGCCGCTGAAGAATTGCGATTAACAGCAAGTATAATCACGCCTTTAATATTTGGGTCTATTTTAAATTTAGCCCGCAAAGCTGGGGTAATATCATCTATTTTAATCCCTAAGCTAAGGTCAGTTACAACAGTGTTTTTGCCAGCTTTTTTACTTTCTATTTCTTCGAGTTTGTCTACAAGTAGCTCAATGGTTGCATTAAGCTTAGCAGGTTTGCCATCTCTTAAGATTTCGATAGTAACTTTTTTGCCAATTGGGGTTTCTGCCACTATCTTAGAAAGCTTATGTGACTGCAAGGCCTGTTTCCCATCTAGGGAAGTTACAATATCTCCAGGTTTAATGCCAGCCTTATCTGCGGGGCTGTCTTTAACAACTTGCGTGACTAATGCACCCTTAGTATTTGGAGCACCAATATGTTTTGCAATATCTGGTGTCAAGGTTTGAATGTTTACTCCTAAGTAACCTCTAGTAACCTTACCAGTTTTCTTGATCTGCTCAATGATTGTATTTGCCTGATTAGAAGGTATTGCAAACCCAAGACCTATATTGCCACCAGAAGGAGAGATAATTACTGAGTTTATGCCAATTACTTCGCCATTAAGATTCATCATAGGGCCGCCAGAGTTGCCTTTGTTAATGGAAGCATCAGTTTGAATAAATTCATCATATTGGCCAGTAACCATACGCGACTTCGCAGATACTATACCAGCAGTAACGCTGCCACCAAAACCAAAGGGATTACCAATTGCAATAATCCAATCACCCACATGGGCTTTGTCAGAATCGCCAAATTTTAAGTAAGGTAACTTATCTTTGATATCAATTTTCAAAAGCGCTAGATCTGTTTTTTTATCAACACCAACAATTTTTGCTTTGATGATTTCTTCACTATCATTAGATAAAGTCACGTTGATTTCCTCAGCACCCTCTATAACATGTGCATTGGTTACTATGTATCCATCCGGGTGAATGATAAAGCCAGAACCCAAAGAGGTCGCTTTGCGCTTTCTGCCTTCAGAAAAGCCAAACTCTCTATCTAAAAATTCTTTAAAGAATTGATCAAAAGGGCTGCCTTCTGGCATTTCGTTCCTTAGTTCATCTAAGGGGCTTTTTGCATCAATGGTCTGCGTGGTTGAAATATTTACTACTGCCGGCATTGCCACATCTACTATCGGAGAAAAAGATGGTAAATTGCTTGCTTCCACGGCGTTGCTAAAATTAGCAAAAATGCACAATGTTGCAAAAACATATAACCTAGCTAACATAGTGCTGAAAGTTTTTAATTTCATATTAAGAATGCCTTGTTAAATTGTGTTACTGGCTTTATCTTATATCAGATTTTGTGCTGAAGTGAAGAGGTTTGTATTATGACTGACGCAATTGATTATAAAGAAGTTAATCCGCAAGAAAAACCTAATAATTTAAAGCGATTGGCGAGATATTTCAAACCCTATAGGTTAATGCTTGTAGGCGTGTTTATTGCGCTTAGTATCACCTCGGCTTCCATATTGATGATAAGTCAAGCGATCCGAATGTTTATAGACTTGGGAATAGCTAAACAAAATATTCATGAATTAGATGAAGCGCTAATATTTCTAGGTATTACTATTTTGGTTTTGGCCTTATTTACGTTCTGCAGATTCTTCTTGATTACGTTAGTGGGGGAGCGTGTAATAACAGACTTAAGGCGCGATATATTCCAGCACATACTTATTTTATCACCAGATTATTTTGAGAGGAATAAATCAGGAGAGTTGTTGTCGAGGTTAACAGCGGATACTACGCTTCTTCTAACTTTAATAGGTAGTAGTTTTTCTTTTACCATCCGTAATTTAATTATGTTGTTAGGTGGGATTGTGGTTTTAATTGGTACCAGCAGCCAACTTTCTTTAATGCTGTTATTTATAATTCCTGCTGTTATTTCACCTTTATTTTTCCTAGGGAAGAAGCTTCGGATTTATTCTAGAAATTCCCAGGATAGGGTTGCAGAGATTTCCGCCAGAGCGGAGCAATCTATGAATGCGCTTAAGGTTGTGCAATCTTATAGAAGAGAAGATTATGAAATGGGTAAATTTAATTACCTTTTAAATGAGCAATTAAGAACTGCTTTTGATCGCATATTGCTCCGGGGCTTTTTGACAGCGATAATAATAGCGTTAGCTTTTGGTGGGGTTGGTTTTGTTTTGTGGATTGGGGCCCATAAGGTTGTGGAAGGAAGCATTTCGCCTGGAGAACTATCTGCATTTGTATATGTTGCTATAGTTTGTGCTGGTGCTGTTGCTGCGCTCTCTGATGTTTTAGGGGATTGGCAGAAAGCGGTAGGGGCGACAGAGCGAATTTTTGAATTCCTTTCTAGTGAGCCATCCACTAAGCATGCAGACAATCCAGTTAAATTTTCTGGAAAATTTAAAGACAAAATTGAATTCAAAAATGTATCCTTTAGTTACGATAAACTAAAAAAGCGTAAGATTTTAAGTGATGTGAATTTGGAAATACATCCAGGCCAAGTAACGGCTTTGGTTGGGAAATCTGGTGCCGGCAAAACAACTATATTCATGTTGCTTGAGCGGTTTTACAATCCTGACTCTGGGAAGATTTTACTTGATGGAAAGAGCATTGATAGCATCCATATGAATGACTTAAGAGCCATGTTCACTTATGTGCCGCAGGATCCTTATGTATTTGCAACTAGCGTTTATGAAAACATAGCTTATGGGGATCCATATGCCAGTAGAGAAAAAGTAATTGCTGCTGCAGAGCAGGCGGGATGCATGGAATTTATTACAAAACTCCCTGAAGGCATAGATACATACTTAGGAGATAAAGGTATGAAGCTTTCTGGTGGTCAAAAGCAAAGACTAGCAATAGCTAGAGCAATATTGAATAATCCGAAAATTTTGTTGCTTGATGAAGCTACATCTTCTTTGGATTCCGAAAATGAGGCGTTGGTACAAAAAGCTTTGAGCAATTTAATGAAAGGTCGTACAACTATTGTAATAGCGCATCGCCTTTCCACCGTAAAAAATGCAGATCAGATTATAGTTCTGGAAAATGGCACTGTAATACAGCGCGGCACTCATGAAGAGCTTATAAACCAAACAACTGGTACTTACGCGAGGCTTGCAAAGCTGCAGTTTGGGTCTTAGCTTGCCTCAATTATTTTGGTATTAGCCCTAAGCTCTTTAATCCTATCCCCATAGTTATCACCAGAAAAAATGTATGCTCCGGAGACTAAAACATCCGCACCTGCTTGAATGCAAAGAGGGGCGGTTGTGCTATTAATTCCACCATCAACGGACAGTAAGATGTCCCGTTTTGTATCATTAATCATTTTTCGTATATTTTGTATTTTAAGCAATTGAGATTCAATAAACTTTTGGCCACCAAATCCTGGATTTACTGTCATCACTAATATTAAATCCACATCATCTATCACATATTTAAGAGCATCTTCATGTGTAGAAGGCACAATTGAAACTCCTGCTTTTTTGCCCGTTGCTTTGATTTGCGCAATCAGGCGATGCAGGTGTTTTGTGCTTTCAGCATGCGCGGTTATATAGTCACTTCCGGCTTCCGCACAGGCTTCGATATACTGCTCTGGGTTTGAAACCATTAGGTGCGTATCAAACTTTAAGTTAGATTTTGCGCGCAGAGATTTTATAAGCCCGTTACCGAAGGTTAAATTTGGCACAAAATGACCATCCATAATATCAAAATGAATCATATTTGCGCCTCCATCTTCCAGCCTTTGCACTACAGCACCGAAGTTGCTGAAGTCTGCTGAAAGAATAGAGGCTGATATTTTTATTGATTTCATAGCTAATTTGATAATAAGTGTTACACAACCCGAGTTATGGATAAGAGGTGAAATTAATACTTTATAATTTAAAGCAAAAAGCTCTAAATCCGTCACTGCGAAAGAGCTTTAGCGATTGCGGCAGTCCAGTTCTTCTTTATTATTTTCTGGATTGCCACGTCGCCAAGTGGGCTCCTCGCAATGACATTCGTTATATTTCAGCTGCTTATACCAAAACCCATTCTAAACTGAACACTTGCATCTCGCCTTGAAAAAATTTTAAGCGATAAGAAAGTCTTCAATACATTCATATTAAAGCACTTTTTTCTCTTCCCAAATTTTTCCAATACAAGCGTATCTGTCCATTTTAGAACGGGTTTTGGTATTAGGCATTTTTTGACAATGCCTTATCCATAACTCGGGTTACACCAGTATCATATAGCGTGTGGTTAAAAAGTAAATGCTGCTATTCCCTACTCATGAAAGTATTGGAGTGGCTAGCGGATATTCCTAAGACGGCCCCAAGTGCACCACCTGTAACAATGGCAGAGGTTATATTAGAAGGCAAAAAGCAACAGCTTAGAGCTTTGCCAATCGTTATAGGGCTGGCCTTAAATATACAAGCTGACAATGCCATCCCTATAACCGCGCCAACTGCACTAAAGGCGGCCCTGTGGGCGTTAGGGTTATCAGGAATATTAGTAGGCGGTTCGGGCAATTTCTTTTCAATACGCAGCTCGAGTTTCTCTAAATCAGCTGTTAAATGATCTAAGTCTTTTGTCTTTAAATATTCAATTATTAGTTCCTTAAATTCATTTTGCAGCTCGAATAAATCAATCCCCCAAAGATCTCTAACCCACTTGTCATCGATCTCTATCTTTTTTTGGCTATTATTCCAAGGTTTTTGCAAGCACAAGTTTGTAAACACATAAGAACTCAGATCCTGTATCTCGTGCTGCAAGGCATGCTTAACTTGGATGAACAAGGCTGGGGAGAAGTTAGTGGTCAGTCCTTCAAGCAGCTTAGCTTGATCGTTTCTTACTTGTTTACAATGTTCTTCGCCATGTTTAGTAAAATTATTATCCACATCCACGAAAACACCCATCTCCCATCTGTTGCGGAAGAGAGTGTCCGCGTTTTTTATGGTTAAGTTACCATCGCGCACCAGTTTTGCTATTTTCTTCACAAACCAAATGGCGTATGGACCGCATTGGTTGCCATCGATCTGCCAGCGTTCAGTGTTATTGTGTACCAATGTTGTGTTTTTTTCGCCATATCTTTTTTTCAAGAACTTAAATATTAGCTTTTCTTCTTTGCTATATGCTTCATATGAAGGGTTTAGCGTACCTAGGGAATTAAAGTAATACACTTCATATTTTATTAACTCGTCTTCTGCTTTGTATGGCTTTATCGCAAGTGTACCAAAGTGACTTGTGTTCATGAGTATTGGAATGATGATAACGGATGGCAATCCATTCTCATTTTTATCTATCCCATCTAGAACATTTTCAAAGATTGCTTTAACTTCGGCTTTACTTTTAGTGCTTACGGTTAAAATTGGGTGGTATACTATTCTGCCTTCTAAGCTCTCTACCTTTTCTTCAGGGATCCATTTATTTTCCTTCAGCTTAAACCTGTTGAATCCAACTTTCTTTTCCTTATCATAAGTATGCAGGCACACTCCATCATATGGGCTTTCATTACGGCTAAACAGTGCAAACATGAAATCGGAGATATCCGGATTGTCATACCAACGGGTCGCTTTTTCTTGTTCGGATACATCCAATACAATATGTTCTATAGGGCCTTGTTTGTTATGCATAATTACCTCATATAGATATATAAATCATATTTTGGATTATATCGGAAATATTTAAGCAATAAAACAATAAAATTTAAAGTTTTGTTAAGGTGTGTCGCGCCCGGGAAATGTTTCTATAATCATTTATTAACAACGAAGCTTATTTTATTGTTTTTATTAATAAATGCTTCTTCTGGCCTGATGATAATTTTATTGACCCATCTTCAAGATGCTTGTAACTGATTATATCCACATCATTTTCCACTGCCACATTATTAACCTTAGCGCCTTTGCCTTTAATTAATCTACGTGCGGCGCTCAAAGATTCGCATAAGCCACTGAGATGAAAAAGTTTAAATGCTTCTATCCCTTGGTTTAGTTGGGAGAGCTCAATATGAAATATAGGTAGATCATCCCCTGCGCCACCTTCGGTAAAAGTTTTAATTGCAGTAGCATATGCTTCATTTGCTGCGTCCCTACCATGGCAAAGCTTTGTGGCTTCATTAGCTAAAATTATTTTTGCATCGTTGATTTCTTTGCCTTGTAACTTGGAGAGTCGGTCGATTTCATCAAGCGGTAGTTCGGTGAAGAGTTTTAAAAATCTAACTACATCTTCGTCTTCGGTGTTACGCCAGAATTGCCAGTAGTCATATGGGGAGAGCATATCACTGTTAAGCCACACGGCGCCAGATGCAGTCTTACCCATTTTGGCACCTGACTTAGTGGTTATGAGCTCAGATGTAATACCAAATAATTCGCTGCACCCAAGCCTGCGACCTAACTCTACGCCACTTACAATGTTGCCCCATTGGTCAGATCCGCCCATTTGAATTTTGCACGCATACCTTTTGTTAAGCTCCACAAAGTCATACGCTTGCAAAAGCATGTAGTTGAACTCTAGAAAGGTTAGGGGTTGTTCACGCTCAAGCCGAAGCTTTACACTGTCAAAAGTCATCATGCGGTTGATGGTGAAGTGCCTGCCGATACTGCCTAAGAAGTCGATGTACTTGATATCTTCTAGCCATTCAGAATTATCCACCATAATAGCATCGGTTGGGCCATCGCCAAATTTTAGGAATTTCTTGAATACTTGCATCAAAGAGTTTTTGTTTTCTTGAATGGTTTCAAGAGTAAGCATTTGACGGGTTTCATCTTTGCCAGACGGATCACCAATTTTTGTGGTCGATCCTCCCATAATCACAATAGGTTTGTGCCCAGATTTTTGTAAATTACGTAACATCATTATTTGCACAAGGCTACCAACGTGGAGCGATTTACCTGTGCAGTCAAATCCAATATATCCAGGTAGAATGTCTTTTTCTGCAAGCTCATCTAAGCCTTCCAAATTAGTAGCCTGATATAAATATCCTCGCTCTTTAAATAATTTTAGCAAGTTGGATTTAACCATGATTTTACCTCATTTTTTATTTTTATTACTCGTACCGCAGCACTTCAGTTGGCATTAATTTAGAAGCGCGATATGCTGGATATATTGTGGATGCAATTGAAAATCCAAATGATATGGCAAATACTAATGCAATGTTAGATACCTGCATTTCTGCGGGAAGGTGAGTTAAAAAATATATAACCGGATCAAACAGCGTTGCGCCAGTAAGTCCTTCCAAAAATACTTTAATGGTTTCAATATTGCTGGAAATCAATGCCCCAAGCGCTACACCAATTAAAGACCCGGTTAGACCGATTATGCTACCAGAGATCATGAATATTTTTATGATTGAAGCTTTAGTTGCGCCCATGGTTCTGAGTATGGCTATGGATTTAGATTTATCTTTAACAAGCATTATTAGGCTGGATACTATATTGAATACCGCAACTAAAATGATAAGGGTTAATATCAAAAACATAACGTTGCGTTCCACTTTTAAGGCGTTTAACATTTTGCCTTGAGCCAGTTCCCAGTCCGCTAAGTTTATTGAATTGCCAGCAAAATTTTCCACCGCCTTTTTAACGTCGGCCACCTGGCCTGTGCTCTCTACAACTATCTCCACTTCACTTACTGAATTCGGGAATTTATAAAGTAGTTGAGCATCTGTAAGTGACATGAATATAGTGGTGGAATTATATTGATAAAGCCCAATATCAAAGGTTCCTATAACTTTAAAAGATTTTGTGCGAGGTATGCCGCCGATAACAGTTGAAGATACTTCCGGAGTTATGACTTTTATAACATCTCCCACCTTAACCCTGAGTTGTTTTGCTAGGGTTTCGCCCATCAAAATGCCTTCATTTTTTCTGAATTTTTCTAAGGCTTCAAAGCTTATTGCATCTTTCACCATGGGTTTTAGGCCAAGCTTTTCTGGCTCTATACCTCGTACCACGCCACCACTTGCGCGATTAGCACTTAGAAACATGCCTTGCTCTATTATAACCGGAGCTGCAAATTCGACAGATTTTATTTTCTCAACTTCATCAGAGAACTCTATGTAATTTGTGAACTTGCCATTGGTACTAATAGCGGTTATGTGGCCTTGAATCCCTAAGATATTTTTTACAAACTCACTGTGATATCCGTTCATTACCGACATAACAATTATCAAAGTTGCCACACCTAAGGCTATGCCGATAAAAGAAAAAAAGCTGACCACTGAGATGAAGCCATCCTTACGTTTCGAGCGCAAGAATCTGATAGCTATCATCAATTCAAAAAAATTTATCATTAGCGCTTTGGTTTAATTAGACGAATCACAATACCACCAATAACCGAAGAAAGCAATGAAGCAGAAAGAACTCCCACTTTCATTTCATCTAATAACTCTTGGGTGTGACTAAAAGCAAGGTTTCCGACAAATAGGCTCATAGTAAAGCCAATACCGCATAAAACCGAGACCGCATAAAATTGCTTAAAGGTGAATTCCATAGATCTGACGAGCTTAAGCTTTTGAAGCAATAACATTGATCCACAAATGCCTATTTGCTTTCCGAAGAATAGCCCAAGTATAATACCTAAAGTTATGGTGTTTGAGAAGGTTGCAAGGTTGAAATCATTTAAGCTAACTCCGCTATTAACAAACGCAAAAATCGGCAAAATAAAATAAAGAGCTATTGGATGTAAAATTCTTTCTAAATATTTAATGGGAGAGAATTGCCCATCTTTAGAATAAAGGGGTATGCACATACCTAGCAGAACTCCTGCAACAGTTGAATGCACGCCAGATTTTAAGGTGCAGTACCACAGCAGTATGCCTAAAACAATATATATCGGCATCTTACTGATTTTCATTCTGCAAGCAATTAACAGGGCGCTTAAGGTTATACCAGCAAATCCAATATATAAAGGAGACAGTGAATCTGAATAGAAAAAAGCAATGAACACAACTGCGATTAAATCATCTACTATAGCAAGAGCTGTAAGAAAAACTCTAAGTGATATCGGCAATCCGCGGCCAAGCAGCGCAAACATACCAAGTGCGAATGCTATGTCCGTTGCAGCAGGAACAGCCCAGCCCCGTAAGGCGCTTGCATCGTGCCAGTTAAGTAAAGTATATATGGCAACTGGGCCTATAACGCCACCAATTGCAGCAACCACTGGTAATATGCGCTGAGACCTTGTTGCAAGTTGCCCTTCTAAAGCTTCTCGCTTTATCTCTAGGCCAACTAATAGAAAGAATATTGCCATTAAGCAATCATTAACGAAATGCCCAAATGAAAAGGCATGCACCAGCTGCATGCTTACTATTTGCTGATAATATTCGCTCCATACACTGTTTGCCAGGAACATAGCGGCAACACAAGCGCCCAGCAACAATACGCCTTTTTCTGTGGCTGAATGGAATATTAGAACAAAATTTGATAATCTATTTGGGAGCATTCTACCTATTAACGCAACTAATTAAAAGCAACTATAACAAGTTGCGGAGATAAGATCAATTAGATACTGTATAATACCCATTAGGGTTTGTTGTGGCAATATAGCTAAACCGTTATAAAATGGCTCTGAAAAATACAGCAGATTTCCACCTCTTAGTCATCCTCGCTACTCCTCGGGATCTTAAGATTCCGCAACAAGTGCGGAATGACAATAAAGGCGAATACCCTTCCATTTTATAGCAGTTTAGCTATAGATCAAAGTGACGGGATTCTGCAAAACAAAAAGCCCCGGGTATTAGCCGGGGCTTTTGTTGCTTCAGAAACTTCAGATAATTATCTACTTTATGTCTATTGTCATGAGTTTATTAAACCAGATGCATCGGGAGCGTGACTTGTAGGATGTTTTGATTTATAAAAATAAGCTGCTGATACAAGTAAAGAAGTAACTGCTAAAACAGCGGTGGTGATTTGAGTTGTTGATGCATGTATTGCATAATCGTACATCATAGCAAAGCCAATCACCAATGACTGGTGTAATGTTTGGTCAGCCATAGGAGGAAATGGATACTTTGACGCACGCAGTGCATTAAATTGGTCAAGCTCTTTACCCATATTCTGTGCTGTGGTTAGCATTGCATCTCGATTGTAGTATGCAAAAGAGCAAAGTGCTAATGCCGCACCCGCAATTACTGCGCCATAAAGTGGCCAGTTTGTAGGTTTAGGGCCTCCACCTGTGTCTTGGCTTCCTCTTTCTGGTTGTATGTCAGAGCTCCAGCTTTCTTCTTCGCCTTGGCCTGTGTCTTTGCTTCCTTCTTCTCCTGTTTGTGTGGTATCGTCATAGCTCCAGATTTCTTCTTCGACTTCGACTTCGACTTCGCTTGAGCTTGAGCTTGTGCCTTTGCCTAAGCCTTCACCTTTGTCTTCGCCTTTGTCTTCGCCTTCGACTTCCTCTTTCAAATTAACCCCAGCGCCAACAACTGGGGTTTCAGCACCGGCTACAGGCGCTACAGGGGGCGTTGCGGTAGTTGTGGTAGTTGTTGGCGTTAGCGTTGGCGCTGCGACGATTTTTACCGCTGCGTGCGCTGCATTAGCAATTGCTCCAGCGATTGCTCCAGCCATGAATGTAGTGAAGTTTTTAGCTTCAGCTACATAATAATCTTCGTTATTTTTTTGCTGGGTGAGCTTTATGCCGCTAATATCAACACCATAGCTAGCCAATTCATCCATAATGTCTTGCCTTCCTATCTCAGCAGCTTTTTCGGCTAACGCTCTGCCTTCCGTAAGTGCAAGATGAGCTATACTAATGCTCGGATCTTTTTTGTATTTTTCCCATTCATTGGAAAAAGGATTTACCACAACAAAGCTCCCGTCCATGGGATCAGTTTGAGAATCTTGTTTCTCTGCCTTCAGATTTTCTACTTCATAACCTTTAACTTCTTCTTTAAAGAGAGTAATATATTCTTCTGCAAAATTTTCTTTAACATATTGATACAACTCGTCCAAAAGCTTACCATTTTTATGTTCGCGAGCTAGCTTGGCAAATTTTATTACTCGTTCATATTTTTGTTCTGCATTAAAGGATGGGTCATAAGCAAAAATCTGCTTAAGCACGATAACGCCAGCTTGTGGAGCAAGAGTATTTGCAGCTGCAGCTTCTATGAAAGCATCCTGTACTGCTTGCCTATTAAAGCCTGTAGAAGCAATATCTCCTAATCCTTCAACATGGGCAGTTTGTCTGCTCATCCAGAAGAATGTCTCTTCAATTTTTGGAGCAGAAGCATGTCGCACTATTGCTAATAGGTTTTTGTATTTATCATCACCATCTGCCAAAACCTTGCTTCTATTCTTCCAATCAGAAACTCTGGTTGCTACTGGAAGAGATCCTTCTAATTTTTTATAGATATCTTGCAAAGATGTTGTATCAGCCTTTTCCCATAATTCCCAAACATTTTCATTAATTGCTCCATAAAGTTGCTTCATGTAGTTTACATATTCCGACTCTGGCAAGCTGTTATATGCGGCCCCAAGTAGGTATGTAGTTGCTGAAGCAACAGCGCTAGCTGCTGCCAAAGCGTTTCCTTTCACTTTGTCTGAAATTGTAGAATCAACAGCTGCTGCAGCATCAGCAACTTTCCCTACACCGCCTTTAGCAAGCTTTGCTAGGATTGCGGATTTGTTGTTGAAGTTATATAAAAAGTTTGCAACCCAAGTGTCCACGCCGCCAGCTTCTAAGATAGAAAGAATACCTTCTAACTTAGCGCGTTTGTCTGCATCCTTGCAGTTAGAAAGAGCTCCTACACAAACCGCATAAGCGGTTTTGTTGCCATGTTTTTCGCATGTTTGGTTTAGATCTATATCTACTGCTCTGCTATCTTCTGCTGTATAATGAAATCCACCTCGGCTTACCACATATGTAAGAAACGCTAATTCACCTTGAGCAGCTAGTTCAAATAAGATGGTGCTATCAGTGCCTAATTGTGACTTAAGAATTTCCATCCATTCAGCGGGAGTAACGTCGTTTTGATAAAGAGTAGCATCAAATGCAAAATTTCCTTTATTAGAGTCTTCGCTTTGTAGATGGTCAACTAAAGCCTCGATTATGTTCTCTTTCATACATATTACCTTTTAAATATTGATGGTATATATTATATTATAAAAATCAACACCTTGCAACTATTTTATATTAAAAGTGGATGCAAAATAGATAAAGCAACGTAACCAGAGGGTTATTTATTAACTTTTTATGAAAAAATGACTTATTTTACAATGGGTGCATTGGCGAGGCGTGGGCCTTTATCTCTCCGTCTTTGCGAGGAGTGTAACGACAAAGCAATCCAGAAAAGTAAGGAAGAAGGGCTAGATCGCCACGTCGCAAATGCGCTCCTCGCGATGACGTTATGGATAAAGCGCTATAAAATCTCGTCTTTGCGAGGAGTGTAACGACAAAGCAATCCAGAAGAGTAAGGAAGAAGGGCTAGATCGCCACGTCGCTAAAGCTCTTTCGCGGGCAACGTGTTTACCACACATCTTCGTATAAATCTTGCCAGTTTGGATTAACACCTTCTATCAAATCAAGTTTTCCTCTTCTTGATCCAGCTTTGATTTGCTTTTCTCTCGATATTGCTGAATCCATAGTCTCATGTAATTCATAAAATACTAAAATTTTGCAACCATATTTTTTTGTAAACCCATGTAATAAACCCTCTTTATGCTTATAAACCCGAGCCATGAGATTTGAGGTGACACCTGTGTAAAGAGTTCCGTTTCTTTTATTTGCTACGATGTAAACAGCTGGTTGCTTCATTTTCTTGTCATTAAATAACATATAACGCTAATAATGTATAAAGAGCTGTAAAAATCAATTAATGATTTGAAATATAATGAAGAGTGTAAATCTCGTTTTGCGAGGAGTGTAACGACAAAGCAATCCAGAAAAGTAAGGAAGAAGGGCTAGATCGCCACGTCGCTAAAGCTCTTTCGCGGGTGACGTGTTTACACAATTTTAATAGCAACAAACCCCTAAATATGCTTTAATGTGCGTACATTAATATTTGAGATTTCGCCGCTATGTCTGTTGTTACTAGATTCGCCCCATCACCAACTGGAGTTCTACATACTGGTAGTGCTCGCACCGCTTTGTTCAATTATCTGTTTGCGCGCAAAATGGGTGGAAAGTTTTTGCTTAGAATAGAAGACACCGACATAAATCGATCCAAGCCAGAGCATACCGAAGCCATTGTAAATAACCTAAAGTGGCTGGGCCTTAATTGGGATGGAGATCTAATCTTCCAGCTGCGCCGCACCCCAAGGCACACGGAAGTAGCGGAAGAGCTTGTGCACCGTGGCAAGGCTTATTATTGTTACTCCAGCGCTGAGGAGATTGAAGAGTTTAGGCAAAAATTTCCACATGAAAAATTTGTAAGTCCATGGCGGGATAAAAGTGCTGATGATGCACCAAATGGTGTTAAACCTGTGGTGAGGCTGAAAGTGGAGAAAGGTGGTAGTACGGCGGTAAAAGATTTAATCCAAGGAGAAATTACCGTTAGCAATAGTGAGCTTGACGATATGATCCTGCTTAGATCTGACGGTACTCCAACTTATATGCTTGCGGTAGTTGTGGATGACTACGACATGAAGGTAACACATATAATTAGAGGTGATGATCACTTGACTAATGCCTTTAGGCAAAAGCAGATATACCTGGCCATGGGGTGGCAGGTTCCGGAATTTGCACATATCCCGCTTATTCATGACAAGCATGGCAGAAAACTTTCTAAGCGTGAGGGAGCGCTTGGTGTTGATACGTATGAGAAATTGGGATATTTGCCCGAAGCAGTTGTTAACCATTTGCTCAAGCTTGGTTGGAGTTATGGGGATCAAGAAATTTTTAATATGGGCGAAGCTATCAGGCTATTTAATTTAGATTCAATTGGCAAATCACCGGCGCGTTTTGATATGGATAAATTGAACTTCATCAATGCGCACTATATGAGAGCTATGGATAACCACGCTTTATTTGAAAAGCTAAAGACATTTTTAGATTCTAATTTGCCTATGAATATTTTGGCTATGATTAAAAAGGGTATGGATGGGCTTAAGCAGAGATCCTGCACATTAGTGGAGCTTGCGGAAAATGCTAGGATATACATATCTAAAAAGGCTGAATTGGATGAGAAATCAAAAGATATTTTGTCTAAAATAGATGATGCATTTATTGCGGAAATAAAAGCTGCAATACATGATGCAGAGGCATTTGATAAAGATAATTTGCACCAGTTGTTTGAAAAGTTTGCTCAAAATAAAGGAGTGAAGTTCCCTTTTATTATGCAGTCGCTTAGGGCATTGCTGCTGGGGACTTTTGCCGCTCCGGGTATTTTTGAGGTGATGGAGGTGCTAGGTAAAGATGAATGCTTGAACAGAATTTTAGAGGTGAAATTATATGGCTAAAAATTGAGCATTATGTAAAAAGGTTATATTATGACTACAGAAGAAAATGAATTATATATTTACCAATCTGAAGATGGGGAGATCGTTGTTGACGTGCGGTTGAAGCAAGAGACGCTATGGTTATCATTAAATCAAATAGCTCAATTATTTGGTCGAGATAAATCAGTTATATCAAAACATCTTAAACGTATTTTTGAACAAGAGGAATTGGAGCGTAATTCAGTTGTTGCATTTTTTGCAACAACTGCAAGTGATGGTAAATCTTACCAAGTAGAGTATTTTAATCTAGATGCCATTCTATCAGTAGGATATCGGGTAAACTCTAAGCAAGGTATAAGGTTTAGAAAATGGGCTTCTAATGTGCTAAATGAGTACTTAACCAAAGGATATTCAATCAACAATAAAAAGCTCACTCAGAGCAAAGCGCAAGAAATAATTGCTGCTATAGACATTATGTCCAGTGCTCTCCTCAATCAAGAACTAGTGAATGATATGGGGCGTGGCATTATTGAGATGATTCAGGAATACGCAAAAACTTGGGCTATTTTGCTTGAATATGACGAAGATAGGTTAAATGAATTAGAGGTAGAAAATAGTACACCATTATCAGATTGGGATTACTTAGAAGCATCAAGCTTAGTAAAATCTTTTAAAGATGAATTGATTAAAAAGGGAGAAGCTTCTAAGCTTTTTGGCATAGAACGTGATGGTATGTTTAAGTCTATTTTATCAAATATATCGCAGACTTTTGATTCAATACCACTGTATAAAACAAATTCCGAAAGAGCGGCTTACACGTTGTATTATATCATCAAAGACCATCCTTTTGTGGACGGCAACAAACGCATTGCTTGTTTGTTGTTTATATATTTTCTTAAAAAAACGCAAATTAAAACTTCAGACATAAACCCAAACACTTTAACTACGATTGCACTATTGGTTGCTGAGAGTAATCCGAGCAATAAGGATATTATGATAAAATTAATTAACAGGCTGCTCGGCAAATAATCAAACCATAATGTATTATATGGCTAAAGGCGTATAAAATGAATTGATAGATATGGGAAAAGATTTATATTTTATACCATATACCAAATCTCAAAATAAATTGAGATAGTAATGCAGGTTAGTTTAGATAATGAGGTTATTAATAATTGGAGACCTTGGCGGACAATTGGTAGCAGCAAGCAGAATCGCAAATAATTCCGGAGCCAAGGTTTTACATGTTGCGGATATTGAATCTGGGTTAAAAGCGACCAGAGGAAGTAAACAAATAGATATAGTGTTCATAGACGTAAATCAGGATATCCAAAAACTAGTGTCTGGATTAGTAAATGAACGCATAAACATACCAGTTATAGCCTGTGGAATTAAAAATGATGCAGATGCTGCGGTAAGGGCGATTAAGGCGGGCGCTAAGGAATATCTACCGCTGCCTCCGCAAGAAGAGTTAATTGCTGCCATTTTTGCAAGTATTTGTGCTTCAGACGAAAGTGGTACTTTAATAGCTACTTCAGCAGCTATGAAAAAAGTTATAGCAATTGCAGATCAAATCGCAAACTCGGAAGCTTCTATATTAATCACTGGGGAATCTGGTACTGGTAAAGAAGTAATCGCCAAATATATCCACATGAAAAGCAAGCGAGCTTCTTGCGACCTAATCGCTGTCAATTGCGCAGCCATACCAGAAAACCTTTTGGAATCTGAATTATTTGGCCATGAGAAAGGATCCTTCACTGGGGCGGCAGAAAGACGCATAGGGAAGTTTGAAGCGGCAAATGGATCAACTATATTGCTTGATGAAATAAGTGAGATGGACTTAAAGCTACAAGCCAAATTGCTTAGAGTCATCCAGGAAAAAGAAGTGGTCAGAATTGGTTCTAATAATCCAATAAAGCTTGAGTGCCGCTTAATCGCCACAAGCAACCGTGATTTGATTTCTTATGTTAAAGATGGTAATTTTAGGGAAGATCTCTTCTATCGTTTAAATGTAATAAACATAGAATTACCGCCTCTTAGAGAGCGCAAGGATGATATCGAGCAACTTTCCAATTATTTTGTTGATAAATACGCAAAGTTAAATGCTATACCAAAAAAATCAATATCCGAAGAGGCGATGCAAAAGTTGATGGATTACAACTGGCCAGGTAATGTTAGGGAGATTGAAAATTGTATTCACAGAGCTTTACTCTTATCTAATTCGGAAGAAATTAGTGCTAATGACATTATTTTAATTGGGGAAAGTAGGCTTAGTAAGGCAAATACCCATAGAACATTGGAGCAAATAGAGCGAGAAGCAATAGCAAACACCATTGACAACTGTACAGGAGATGAGTTAAAAGCATCTATGGTTCTTGGTATCTCTGTTAGAACATTAAGAGCAAAGCTTAAGCAGTATAAGTTGGGATAGATCAAAGCATGATTTCTGTTATAAATAAGTACCTGATCAAGCAGTATTTATTTTACCTTTTGATGACAGTAGTTACAGTTGCTGTGGTCTTGTTCATCTTTGACTTTATCGAGCTCACAAGGATAACGACATCCAAAAATGTCCCTATGGATAAAGTCTTTATTATGTCATTACAAAAAAACCCAATGCATTTACAAAAAGTTTTTGGCTTTTTAATTTTGATTGCATCAATGCTTACTTATATAAGGTTATCTAAAAGCAGCGAGTTGGTTATATTAAAAGCCAGTGGTCTCTCGGTGTATCAATATTTAATTTCGGTTGTTCTTTGTACTTTAGTGGTGGGAGTTGCATATGTTTCCGCAGTTAATCCCGCAACCTCTATACTAACTGCTAAATATATGAAGAATGAGGCTAGTTATTTGAAAGGTAACCCAAGTTTGCTAGCTGTTTCAAAAACAGGGTTATGGGTAAAGCAGAGCAATGATAATGGTGAGGAAAGCATAATTCATGCTCTTAGAATTGGAAAGGAGCAGAGGCAGTTGCATGAAGTAACTTTTTATTTTTTGGATAGTAACAAAAATTTTATTAAGCGGCTAGATGCAGATATTGCAAAGTTTTCTGATGGTATATGGCAAGTATATAATGCTAGGCAGACCTCAGAAGATTTTTTAAATGAAGATGTTGGATACGTAGAAATTCGTACTAATATAACCTTTGAGCAAATACAAGAAAGCTTAATTTCCCCTGAAAGTCTATCATTTTGGAAGTTACCAAATTTTATTTCAATTGCGGAAAATTCCGGGCTATCTGCAGCAAAACATAAGCTGTACTTTTATCGATTATTAATTTCTCCTATCTTTTTTGTTGCTATGATACTACTTGGCGCTGCTTTTTTCATGATGCCATCACGCTTATCTAAAGGGAATATCATGATTATTTCCCCACTTATGATTGGCTTTTTCATTTATTTTTTTTCTGATTTAATTTTCGCTTTTGCAGCTTCTGGTGAAATCCCAATATGGTTGGGTGCCATCTCTCCTACACTTCTATCTTTAGTTATATCGGTTTTGCTTCTCCTGCATTTCGAAGAGATTAAATCTTAAAATGATTGAAATATAATTAAAAAGATTGTTAAGTAAGATATTGGCAGTAATAAGTTGCTGTTATAATTGGCGTAAATAAAATTTATTAGGTGGATAATGAATAGTAACATTAGTGAAGTTCTGAAAAATAAACTAGAAAGTATTACTAAATTCACAAAAAATAAACTTTTATCAGATTTTCTTATAGAGCTGTACAGCGATAACACAGAAGTAGATTTAAAAGATTTTGATTCTAAACACTTGTTTGAATCCGCGAACAACACTTTTGAGATCTTAAAATCCAAAATCACAACCGAATCTAAAGTCGATTATTTTATCGACCGAGCTCAACCAGACTATGCAGTGTTGCAAATAGTCAACGTTGATATTCCATTCTTGATAGATTCAATAATCAACGAGCTGAAATCACGACAAATTGATATAAATTTAGTGAGCCATTGCATGTTGTGTGTTGAGCGGGATAACAAAGGTAGCTTTCTAACTTTCGCCCCTGAAGGGCAAAAAGAATATGTTATTCAAATACATATACATAATCGCTATCACGAAGAGTACTTGGACAACGTCGTGCTAAAATTAAAAGAGATTTTGGAATGCATAAATTACTCAGTTGAAGATTGGCTAAGTATGAAGTCTTCAATTGTAAATGTTTCGCAAGAGCTATCGAATCATTTAAAAGTAGTCGGAAAAGATTCCGAAAGTGAAGTGGTGGCATTTTTGCAGTGGTTGTCTGATAATAACTTCGTCTTCCTTGGTCAGGCAAGTTGTGATTTTAATGGAGAGACAATTACAATAAAAGACTCTAGCAAGAAAGGTTTGCTGCGTTCTAAAATATACGAAATAAAAAGGGTTCCTTACGAAACTGAGCTTAGAGGAAGCGAAATGGTGGTGATCCGGAAATGGGATCTTCGATCGGTTGTTCATAGAGCATCACATATGGATGTTATAATTGTAAAAAGGTATGATGCTAAAGGTAAAGCCACTGGATGCGAGTTGTTTTTTGGTCTCT
>JAJTHY010000156.1 GCA_021298045.1 Candidatus Jidaibacter sp. | reverse complement strand
CGCGCACGTTCATTCCATACGAAGAAGCTTTTTCCACCAAAGAATTTTTTGCTACTTGCACAATCACAAATAGCATTCTTGCCTGCTCAATTTGCATATTTATGAAATAGTTGTCTGTACTTAAAAATTTCCTTATATTGCCAAACTCAGCTTGTAGGAAATGACTCAAAGGATTTATCTTTGGGCTACGCATACTACCTCATGAAACTACATTTCACCAACCTGAAGTTGTATTTGCAATTATTACACTCACGTTAAATATTGGTCAATGATTATTTTGAGAATTGTTGTTTACAGCAAAACTTCTTTTACTATTTCACACACAAAATATCAAGGCAATAAAACTGGTTAACAAATATATATTAGTTTGCTAGAATCTTGCTTAAGCAATTTTAGGGGATGTGCGTACATGCAAGGGTTTTTGGTTGGGCTTGAGTATTTCTTTTGGTTTTTAGTTATTTTAAGCATAGTCGTTTTCATTCATGAGTTTGGACATTATTTATTTGCCAGGCTTAATGGAGTGCGAGTAGAAATTTTCTCAATAGGCTTTGGGAAAGAGCTGCTTGGTGTTACTGATAGGCATGGCACCAGGTGGAAACTAAGCATTGTTCCATTTGGCGGATATGTAAAAATGTTTGGCGATTCAGATGTAGCAAGCAGTGGGGCTGACCCTCAACTAGACCAAATGAGCTTTAAGGATAAGCTTGTTTCCTTTCATCATAAAGAGCTATGGAGAAAAGCTGTTATAGTTTTTGCAGGGCCAGCTTTTAACTATATAAGCGCTATATTAATTATTGTTGGGATGTTTTGGTTCTATGGCAAGCCCGCGACTGACCCGGTGGTTTCTCAAGTGGCTGTGGGGAGCCCAGCTGCTGCGGCCGGCCTTAAGATCGGGGACAAGATCTTGGCGATCGATGAATCTCAAATCATGACTTTTGAGGAGTTGCGCCAGGCTATAGCTCTTAATACCGGGACGCAAATTGTGTTACTTGTAGAGCGTGGGAAAAAGCAAATAAGCTTAAAAGCTACTCCAAAATTAGAAAAGATTAAGGATGCTTACGGTAACGAAGTTAATATGCCTATATTAGGTATTGCTGCAGCTGGAGGCACATTAGTGAAGTTATCTTTTATAGAATCTGTAACCCAAGGTGTTCATGAAACTTTTGCGATTTCTGCCGGGATGCTTAAGGGCTTATGGCAAATTATAACTGGTAATCGTAGCACTAAAGAATTAGGTGGGCCAATTAAGATCGCGCAATATTCTGGGCAATCCGCGCAACATGGGTTGGTTAGCGTGCTTTGGTTCATTGCGCTTATTTCTATTAATCTGGGCCTGATAAACTTACTGCCATTGCCACTTTTGGATGGGGGGCATCTTGCTTTTTATGCAGTGGAGGCGCTGACTGGAAAACCTGCATCGGAAAAGTTTAAATTAGCCGCTACAAAAATAAGCTTCGCGCTTTTAATTTCATTGATGATTTACGTCACCTTTAATGATATAACCGGGCTTATAAGATAAATCGCAACATTAATTTTAGAGGGTATATGGAATTTTGTAAAATGCTTAATAGCTCACTTGAGAATTTGAATTTATTAAATCATCCTTTTTACCAGGCTTGGAATGAAGGGAGTTTAACAAAAGAAACTCTTCAAGTTTATGCAAAAGAATATTACCATCATGTAGCTGCATTCCCGCGTTATATAAGCCAGATTCATGCGTTATGCCCTGATATTAAATCAAGGCAATTATTACTAGAGAATTTAATTGATGAAGAGAAAGGGGATAATAATCACCCGGAATTATGGAAGCGATTTGCTGAAGGATTGGGTGTTGCAAGAGATGATTTAGATCTTAATCCTGCCCTTCCCTCTACAAATGCTTTGGTAGATGGTTATTTTGACTTGGTTAGACAAGATTATGCAACAGGGCTAGGTGCTTTATATGCCTATGAAAGACAAACCCCAAAAGTGGCTGAATCTAAAATTGATGGTTTGAAACAGCATTACAATATTGAGGATGCAAAAACCTTGGAATTTTTTTCCATTCATATGAAAGCTGATGAGTGGCATACTGAAGAATTGGCTAGTTTAATAGATAGCTTAGATGCGGAATCTCAAGAAAAAGTATCGCAGGGCGCTCATAAAGGTGCAACCTTACTATGGCATTTTCTTGATGGAATGATGAAAATTCACAAAATGGCAATATGTTAATGCACAAAGCATAGGCAAATAATGATTAACCCAATTCTGCCAAGCATTTGGCTTATAGTTCTTGTAATAGGGTTTCCAAAACTTGCAGAAACTGTATACACGCCTTCTTTGCCAGATATTGCCGTTGCCCTGCAAACTTCGGAAACTGTTGCAGAATATACTATCACCATATACTTGCTTGGGTTTGCCTTCGGTGTATTATTTTGGGGAAATCTTTCCGACAGAATTGGCCGGAAGCCATGCATTTTAGCTGGTCTTACAATCTTTATATTGGGCTGCATAGGATGCTATTTCTCAAATGCAATAGAAGTATTAATGGGCAGTAGGCTAATTCAAGCTTTTGGGGGAAGTGTTGGCAGTGTGATGGGGCAGGCGATCTGTAGGGACTCCTTCCATGGAGCAACCTTGGGGCGGGCATATTCATCCATAGGGAGCGCTTTGGCAATTTTTCCTGCTGTGGGTCCGGTGATTGGCGGTGTGATTGCAGGGAGTTTTGGTTGGGCATCCAATTTCTTGTTTTTGACTTTATTTACGATTGCACTAACTATACTTATAATCTTCAAGCTTCCAGAAACTCATCATGCAAGCAATAGAAAACGTATATCCATGATGGCTGTTGTGAAGCATTTAATACACGACAAAAAGGTGATTGGGTTTGGACTGATAATTGCAGCGGGCAATGGCATTTCTTTCAGTTACTTTGCCGAAGGTTCCTTTTATTTAATTAAACTTTTAGGCCTCTCTCCAAGTGAATATGGGCTTGGTTTTATGCCAATTGCCTTTAGCACCATGCTGGGTGGTATGCTCTCCAAAAAGCTTCACAGCACTCATAGCTCCGCAAGCATAATGAGTTATGGGCTATACATAGTTCTATCTGCAAACTTTATTTTCAGTTTGATTATCTTATATCACACCTTTATTGTGCCTATTCCTACTCATTATGTAATTGCGCTTACTATTTTAATGCAAATGGGTTCTACATTTGGTGGATGTATGGCTATGAGCAACGCATTAGCACTTGCCCTTGTGGATTATAAATGGTGCATTGGAACGGCTTCTAGCCTATTTGGAGCGTTTTACTATTGTTTGATATCAGGCTTTACATTAATAATGGGGGCTTTGCACAATGGCACACTGCTGCAAATGCCTTTATATTTCCTGACCTTAAGCCTTTTTATGATGTTGGTGAAAAAATTAATGTGGCAAACTATTCAGTAGTAATGTAAAAATATACATATCAATGTATTAAGCTGCGCACATGTGTGCCGGTAGGGCATTTTTCATCTACATATTTCATATAAATTAGTATAAAACAACTTATTTTGGTTGTGCCATAAGCAAAAGTTTGTTATTATTTCCCATAACTTCGAAAACCCTACCTTAAAATGTAGGGGATGAACAGAGGTGTAATCAGGTAATCATTCTGGTTATGCTTATATTAATGAATTAGAAATTTATAGGTTTTATTATGTCAATATCAGATACTTTAGGCACATTTGCTACAATGGCTGCTAGCTATGCTACAAACAATCAAAATATCTTCACTGCAGCGTCTGTTGCTGGTATCGCTGCGCTAACCTTCTTAGGTAACCTTGCTTATGGATGGGCTACAAACACAGAAGTTAAAGAGGATGCTGGTACTGTTGCCAGGAAAGCGCAGTCGACTTCAGAAATTGCAATGGCCTCTCTTTCTTCTTCTGGCACCGTTGCTTCTATAGCTGCTCCATTTTTGTTTGGTGCTACTCAATTCTTCCACTTTGATAAACTAGCTTCTGCATGCGTTGGTGTTGCGTTATTCTCTTCTGTTGCAAACACATACTATCAGAAAAATAGATCTAGGTTCCAAGACAATTTCCTAAAAGCTCAGGAAACTACAAAAGGCTTAGGTGCTGCTACCTTTATTGGAATGGTTCTTGGAGCTGCTGCAAATGCTGCTATTGATTACGCTCAAAGTCGCTAATTAGCTTTCTGACTTTTGTCGGTAGGTATACCTCTAATAAATCAAAAGTTGGTAGACGACAGGAAATTTGGAAAAGTGGAAGGAGCAGCAATTGCGAGCACTGCAAGCCTATGTCAAATAGGTGCGGACGCGGAGTAATTAGATGCGACGAACCAAATTTTCAAATTAACGGAGTATACTTCAAATCCGCAGGTCCTTAACTGGGCTTGCGGATTTTTGTTTGCCAAACGCTATGATTATACTAAATTGCAATCAAAATGAGCTTTAGTAATGAGAAGAGTGGGTAGCGATCTATATAGCTAAACCGCTATAAAATGAATGCGGCAATCCATTCCCTTCGGGTCT
>JAJTHY010000071.1 GCA_021298045.1 Candidatus Jidaibacter sp. | reverse complement strand
TTTTAATGCGGTCGCCCTGACGGAGAGACTAATGAAAAAACTAATTGACATATATTGCCTTACTTAATACTATATAGTAAGTATAATTATAAAGAAAAAATAATGCATTACTCAACTATTACATCAAAGGGTCAGGTTACTATACCAGCTGCTGTAAGGAATTTGCTGCACCTAGAAGCAGGTAGTAAATTAGAATTTATAGTTCATGACAATGCACTACTTGCTATACCTATAAATAAATCAGTATTGGATCTGGAAGGAATATTACCAAAGACAGATAAAATCTTTTCTTGTGAAGAGATAGACGATATTATAAGGGGATGAAGTGATAGGTTTAGATACAAATGTTTTAGTAAGGTATTTTACTCAGGATGATGAAGCCCAAGCTAAACTATCAAAAGAATTAATTAGAAGATACGCTGGCAAAGCTGAATCTCTCTTTATAAATAACATTGTAATCTGCGAACTGATATGGGTTTTAGAAAGAGGATATAAATATTCAAGGCAGCAAATTTCGAGTGCTATAAAGTTAATGTTATCTGCTAAGGAATTCGCTTATGAGAACTTGGAGCATATATGGTTAGCACTAAATGAATATGAGTTAAATGGAGTAGATTTTTCCGATGCGCTGATCGGCGAAATAAATAAATTGCAAGGCTGCCAAGCTACTTACACATTTGATCAGAAAGCTCTAAAATTAGGATCATTTGAATCGATAGTATGCAGCTAGTCATAGTACTGAAATAGCCTAGTTAGTCTGTCCGTCAAAACTCTGAGATTATCTCGGGAGTTGAGTAATCATAAAATATGTAAACAGCGTCTTTGCGAAAGAGCTTTAGCGATTGCTGATAGGTTGTCATCCCGCACGCAGTTCAGGGATCTTAAGATAAGATTCCATCCGCAGCAGGAACGACCCAAGGGGACTGCCACGTCGCAAGTATGCTCCTCCTAGAAGCGAAAATTAACATATAAAATCCATAAGCTTTATGACTTAATAATATCTTTTTCTCATGGATTTCTTCAGTCATTTTTATTCTTCAAGCCCTTACATTATCATCATCACAGCTCTTTTGACGGAGAGACTAGTTATGCAACTTTTTACTAACGCCCTTTACCCTTCGCCATCCCTGTGGTGTCTAAGTTTCTCGCATCATCATCTCCATTATGTGGGGACATGCTAGATCTGAGACCCTCGACGGCATTTCGCGCCTGGGAGGCTACACTCGGCGGTATATCAGACAGAGTAGCAGGTGGAGTAGCAGGTGGAGTAGCAGACAGAGTAGTAGGTGAAGTAGTTGGTATAGCAGTTTGGGTAGATGGAGTAGTTGTTGTAGTAGTTTGGGTAGATGGAGTAGTAGTTTGGGTAGATGGAGGAGTAGTTTGGGTAGATGGAGCTGCTGGAGCCGGCTGCGGAGCTTTAATAAGACCGTTATCTTGGGCAAATTCGTTCTCAGCATCAGTAAGAGCTTGGCCTTTGCTCTTTTTTTCTTCCACATCATTACACGCTTTTTGATATGGATTTTCAAAAGGTTTGCTTTCTGGCTGTTTTGGTTTTTCATCAGGTACCCAAACAGATTTTGTAGCCACAAACGGTTTGTAGCCGTATGAATCAAACACTTCCGTAAAACTTTTACCTGTAATCCGACTTTGAATTAATGCTGGTAAAGCCATAATTGTACTCAACACAATTTCGAGCGGAGCCGTTATAAGTGTCATAGCAATTTTACCCAACCATTTCGCTGCTTCATTGTTTGCCAAAAATTCACCAATATTAATAAGTGCAAACACGGCAAATGCGGCAAAGGCAAATGGTGCAAGCCCAGGTATCAAAAGGAATACCGCAGCGCTCATCCCAGAAATCCATTTACTAACTTGTGTTTGATTTTCAGATGCATAGTCAATAAAATTTCCAGGAGCTCTAATAACCCAAGCAAATGGAGCAGTTATAAGCCTAGGAAAGTTATGCTTCATATACTCACCTGGAGCATCTAGAAAACCTAAGTCTTGCTTTCTTTGAAATTCTAGCGCATCAATTACTTCTTCTGCTGTTATCTCAGCCTGCTCCGCATCTTTTCCATAGCGTTTTAAAATAGACTCGCTATCACTACCTCTCACATCTCGCGGCCTTATAGTGCCTCTATTCATGTAAGCTTGCATGATTATATTTTTGCGCTCGTTATTAATACCCTCTTCCAGCCCCTTAACCATATCTTCTAGTGACTTTCCAGAATTATTAGTATACAACCTATCAACTTTTGCTTTTAGTAGCGCGTTCTCGCTAAGAGCCTTTTTGTCCTTCTCACTGGTTGCACCTAAGGCCGAAAGCATCCTATCCATTATCGCTTTCTTCTTGGCACTTTCATTACCTTCTAGTTTTTTCTCAGTTAACAAATCACTAATTGATGGCCCACTTCTATCCAGCGCATCACTTGTAGCCGGCTGCTTTTGTTTCTCTACCTGCCTTTTTAGATCATCTGTATTATTTTCAACTAGATTTTCTGCCACTAAAGGATTCTGCTTTTTGCTCTCTTGTTCTTCTTGCTGTTGAGTAACAGATGCATCAGCTATTTCTTTTTCTTGTTTTGCTTTATTAAATTCTTCTCGCTTCCCTTTAACTTTCTCAGCATTCCATTCACCAATACCATCGATCAAAACTTTTATGCCGTCAACTGCGATAGAGTCACCTATATCTTTTTCCTTCTCCATTCCCTTATAAAGCGCCTGCACGACCGCTAAGTTATCTGCACCATTCATTAGATTTGCAAACTGCTCTTGGAATAGATCTTTTATGGTGTTTGCATTTACTTTTTGTAACGACTCATTGATAACTTTTATATCTCTTTGTTCAACTGCTTGCGTTAATTTAGCAAGCTCTTCATCCTCTG
The DNA here is from genome assembly GCA_021298045.1 of Candidatus Jidaibacter sp. GTDB lineage: Bacteria > Pseudomonadota > Alphaproteobacteria > Rickettsiales > Midichloriaceae > JAJTHY01. The sequence goes on along the minus strand of JAJTHY010000071.1, from coordinate 1,566 downwards.
CGCTTTGTAATTCATTCTCTGCTTTCTCTAATATTTCTTCATGTTGATTTAACAGCTCTCCCACATCGAAATCTTGCTCTTGCTCTTGCTCTTTCTCAACCGCAGCCTCTACTACAGGCTCTACTGCCATAGATTGCCCTTGCTCCGCTGCTGTTGTAGCTTGAACCACACCCCCTTGCTCTTGCGCTTGCTCCGCTGCTGTTGTAGCTGTTGCAGCTGCTGTAGTTGTTGTAGTTGTTGCAGTTGTCAATCCAGGCCCTTGCTCTTCCTCTTCCTCTTGCTCAACCGGAGGCTCTACTACAGGCTCTACTATAGATTGCCCTTTCCCTTGCTCTTGCCCTTGCTTCATCCTTTCCTCTCTTCCCTTTTCCAATTCCTCAAATCTTTCGAATTCTACACCTTTTAAACTCCCCTCGTCAAGACCTAATTCCTTAGCCAGTGACCCACGACCTACCTCACCTAATGCATTAAATTTTTCTTTCAAGGCTTGAAGTGATTGTTTAGGTGATCCTTGAACTTTATATTCTCTATAATCAGTAAGAAAGTTTGTGGCTTTTTTAAACTCATCTCTAGGTGACCTTAAAAACATACCAACCTCAACTCAATTTATCTGATAAATCAGGTTATTATATATTGATTAATAAAGTGTTAATAATCTGTCTTAACCATATTATTCCAGGTTAGTTTTAGGGAATATACAATAGAAAGCACGTCTATACCTTCTTGAATAAGCGCGCCCATTACTGGAGATATATAACCTAAAGAGGCAAACGCCATACCTATAACACTAAGGGTCATTCCGCCTACAGCGCTATACAAAGCAACTTTGCGCATGCTGGAACTAATGTGAATTAATTCATCAACTTTGCCCAAGGAATTCTTCATAATCACCGCGCCTGCAGCTTCAGCAGTTGCATCGCTGTACTGCCCAAAGGCTATGCCTACAGTTGCGGCCATTAATGCTGGTGCATCATTTATACCATCTCCCATAAAGAGCGTTGGGGCTTTTGCAACTTCTTGCCGCACTATCTCCAATTTTTGCTCGGGAGTTTGCGACGAGAGAGTTTCTTTAATACCAAGCAATTTTGCAAAGTGCGCAACCTCTGCCTCACGGTCGCCCGAAACTAACATAATTTTATCAAACTGATGAGCCGGACCCAAGTGTTTAATAAACGATTTACTATCCGTCCTCGGTTTATCTATAAACCGCATGGTAGCAATATATTTTTTGTCTCTGAGAACTACACATTCTAAACCGGCGGAAACCTCCGGTAAAAGCTTCAACGCTGAAGGATCCAATTCTAAAAGCTTTTTACGGCTTGTTATTTCCAGCTCATAATTATAAATTACGCCGCTTAGCCCCTTCCCTGGCTTTTCTGAAAGCTCAGACACTTCAAGAAACTTTAAGCCAGCTTTTTTTGCGGCAACCAAAATGGCTTCAGATAAAGGATGTTTAGAATATCGCTCTAAGCTTGCTGCTTGTTGCAACACTTCTTTTATATCAACCCCACCCACTGTTATTATTTCAGTAAGCTCTGGCTTGCCATAAGTGAGCGTACCTGTTTT
>JAJTHY010000148.1 GCA_021298045.1 Candidatus Jidaibacter sp. | reverse complement strand
CCTGGATCCCCGCCTACGCGAGGATGACAAAAAGGGTAGTGGTCCTGCAATGACACTCATTATGCTAATTAACCATTTTTTGACGACGCCTTATTCATAATTCAGATACGATATGAAAATTTTTAATGCGGTCGCCCTGCCCGTTTTTTGACAGCAAATAATTGAAGTTATAAGGCTATACATTTTTTGTTTTATAGGTAAAATCATCATTAAAAAATTGGTAAAATATGAACCTGGAAATACAAAACTGCATAACTAGCATTGAGGAGTCCGCAAAGTTTTTAAGGGGGTATCTTTGACTATGATAAAGCAAAGTCAAAAATCTCAGAACTCGACTCTATCTCAGAATCTCCCGACATGTGGAATGACCCTGCAAAAGCACGGGATGTTTTAAAGGAACGCACATATCTTGCTAACTTCGTGGGGTCACTTGAAAAAATAGAAAGTGATCTATCATCCTTAAAGGAGTTAGCAGAAATCAGCAACGAAGAAGCTGCTATGGGAAAAGAAATCTTGGAGGAGCTCAGATCTTTAGCCAAACTAGCTAAGACCAAAGAAGTTGAATGTTTGTTTTCTGGTGAAGCGGATGGAAATGACTGTTTTGTGGAAATACATGCGGGCGCTGGGGGCACAGAAAGCCATGATTGGTCTGATATCTTATTGCGTATGTATATGCGCTGGGCAGAACGCCACAAATGCAAAGTTGAATTGATAGACAGATTAGATGGCGAAGAAGCTGGTATTAAGTCTGCCACTATCAAGGTTATGGGCTTAAATGCTTATGGATGGATGAAATCTGAAAGCGGCGTGCATAGACTGGTGCGCATTTCTCCGTTTAATGCTGCTGGTAAACGCCACACAAGCTTTGCGAGCATCTGGGTGTACCCTGTGGTTGATGATTCAATCGAGATTGCAATTAATGAGTCCGACCTCAGAATTGATACTTATCGCTCATCAGGAGCAGGAGGTCAGCACGTTAACACCACAGACAGCGCCGTGCGCATAACTCACTTACCAACTAACATAGTAGTGCAGTGTCAAAACGGTAGATCGCAACATCGCAACAAGGAAGAGTGTTATAAGATGCTTAAATCCAGGCTATATGAATTTGAGCTAAAAAAGAAGATGGAGTCTATGAACGTGCAAAACGCGAATAAAACAGATATTGGTTGGGGTAATCAGATCCGTTCATATGTTTTGCAACCATATCAAATGGTAAAAGACGCTAGAACTGCATATGAAGAAACAGACTCTCAAAGTGTTCTTGATGGTGACTTAGATGGATTCATGCGCGCAATGCTTGAATTATCTGTCAAAGGTAGAGGTATAAAAAGCGAGAGTGATAAATGAGCCTGATTGCACGCTTACCAAAAGTTAAAGGTAGTTTAAGAGAGAATGTGAACCTGGCGAAATTTTGTTGGTTTCAGGTGGGCGGCATAGCATCAGCTTTGTATAAGCCACAAGATGTAGCCGATCTGCAATTTTTCCTTAAAAACCTTGATCCGGGAATTCCATTTTTTATCTTTGGAGTTGGCTCTAACATGCTAATAAGCGATAAGGGCTTTCCCGGTGTTGCAATAAGGCTAGGGCGCGAGTTCAACTATGCCCATAAAATAACGGAAGATGAGCTTGTAGTTGGTGCCGCTACTTTAGATGTAAACTTAGCAGATTTTGCATGTGAGCATTCGATTGCTGGCTTTGAGTTTCTTTCTGGAATACCAGGCACTATCGGTGGCGCGCTTGCCATGAATGCTGGTGCCTACGGCAGTGAAATAAAAGATATATTAATTTCTGCACGCGCTGTTAACAAAGATGGAGAGTTGCGAGAATTCGGTGTCGCAGACTTAGGGTATTTTTATCGTGGCAATTCGCTTGGAGGCGATTGGTTTTTTGTAGATGCGAGATTAAAGGGTCGCGCTGGCAATAAACTTGAAATTATGGAAAAGATTAAACAAATTCAAGTTGAACGCAATGCAACGCAACCGGTGAGAGCAAAGACTGGTGGATCAACATTTAAAAATCCAGAAGGGCATAAAGCGTGGCAATTAATAGATGCGGCGGGGTGCAGGGGCCTTAGGATTGGAGATGCTCAAGTTTCAGAATTTCACTGCAATTTTTTTCTCAATCTTGGAAGCGCCACTGCAGCTGATTTGTTAAATCTAATTAATGAAGTTAAAGAAAGGGTTTACAAAACATCTGGCATTATACTTAAAGAAGAAATCAAGATTGTGGGTTAATTGGTTTTGGTATAGTATATAGCGCATCGTGCCGAAGTAGCTCAGGGGTAGAGCATCTCATTCGTAATGAGCAGGTCGGGGGTTCAATTCCCTTCTTCGGCACCATGTATAGCTAAAACAAATCTTCCACTTTCATCAATAAAAATTCCTGAAGTGGAATACCTTGCGCTCCTACAAGGAGAGAGCGGTGGTGGCCGAAACCCTTAATGAAGGCTGAAATGCCAGGAAGGCTTGTTTGTCGTCTAGTACTTTTGACCTCAATGAGTAATAATTGCTGACCATTACGCAAAACAAAATCCACTTCATAGTTGCCATCTCGCCAATAAAAAATTTCTATATTATGGGTGGCACACAAGGATGAATTAATCAGATGCGCTCCAACGCTTGATTCAACTTGGCGCCCCCATGCTTCAGGATTTTCCCGCATTGCCCTAAAACCGAAGGTATCATTTGCACTTATCAGGGCTGTATTGAGCACCTGAAGTTTGGGACTTGAAGCTTTTTGTCGCACTGCTTCGGAGGCATACTTTTGGATTCCCGTTATCAGTCCCGCCCCTGATAACAGGTCAAGATAATGGGAAATGGTTGAGGCATTACCGGCATCTTGGAGTTGGCCCAGCATTTTTTGAAAGGAGAGTATCTGCCCAGAATACATGCACCCTAACTCGAAAACTCTTTTTAAGAGAGCTGGTTTTTGTATACGAGCCATCATGAGCACATCCTTGCTAACAGATGTGGTTATCAAGGAGTCCCGAATATATTTACCCCACCTGGCTTCATCATTAATAAGCTCCGCAGATCCTGGATATCCTCCAAAATAGATATACTGGTCAATGTCCCAGCCAAAAGCATCCCTACATTCCTGAAAGGACCAATGAGTGATGTTTGTCAGCTCAATACGGCCAGCTAAGCTTTCCGTAAGACCCTGCTGCAAAAGAAGAGCGGATGACCCAAGCAACATTACCTCGATAGGAGTAGATGAAGCGGTGTCTTCATCCCAATATCGCTTTATAATTTCAGACCACTGATGGATTTTTTGAATTTCATCAAGAATAAGCAAAACCCTACCGGATTGCTTCGCTTTTAAACGGGCTCGCTCCCATTGTTGGCCGATCCATTGATCTTCCCCTAGAGACAACCCATCCGCAGAGGCATAGATAGTCTCGAAAGTCAGTGCATTCGCCAGCTGATGAGAAAGTGTAGTTTTGCCAACCTGACGAGGGCCCACCAATACCTGTATGAATTTTCTAGGGCCCTTGAGCCGCTCAAACAGTTTGTTAAAAATTGGCCTGCAATACATTGGGCATTACTCACACATTTGTTCAATAGATTGAATGAATTTGTTCAATGCTATGAATAATATTATGAGTCATAATAAGGGGGAGCGCAAGTGGGCAAATTGAATTTTTTGCACAGTCTACATCACTTCATCCATTTGAATAATTCCATCACTGGTCGCTTTTAAGAGTGCGGGTTTCAGCAAAATAGCATTATAATATTTATAGAGATATTAGGAAGGTTTAGCTATGGCGCTGTAATATTTGGAGATTCTTGAATTATGTCTTGGTCAAATGTTTTTAGATGATGCACTCCATTTTCTTCACCTTCTGCAATAATCATATAGTCACCAAAGTCTCCTATACCTTTTAGGTATTTTTGAGCTGCTTCTAAAACAATATTTCTATTGCCGACAGTAACACCTGGTGAATCTATAAGCAATATGATGGCTTGATAGATTTCTTTTCTGGTAAATTTTTTCACCTTTAGCACCCAAACAAACTCAAGTAAAGCGTACGATGAGATAAAAAGCTTATGTTTATTAGAAGCAGTTTTCATCAACTCTTGTGATGCCTTAGCTTGGGCTTCATCATCCTCTAAAAAAGCCCTTACTAGAATATTTGTGTCTAAACCTATCATCATTTAGTTATTCTCTAATATAGCTTGCTCAATTGCATCATCGATATTTTGTACATCAACACCTTGTCTTGCTCCTTGGCCAAAAAACTCAGTTATATTGTGTTTTACAGGTTTAACCTCCATAACATTGTCCCGTCTCAAATGAATTTGTAACTCCGAGCCAACATGCAAGCCTAGCATTTGTCTTAGCTGCTTTGGAATAACAAGCTGCCCTTTAGAAGAAAGTATTGCTCTGATTTCCATATTACACCTCACTACAATATATTAAGTAAGGTACTATATCTTACTTAATAATGCAAAAGGTTTTGAGAATGGACTTCAGGCAAAATAGCCCAGGTTTTTGCATGTTCAATTAAATATACTTCCCATTTTTTCATAAGCCGAGTTTAACTCACCTGCTGTTATGCAGTAAGGCGGCAAAAGATAAATTGTATTGCCAAGTGGCCTTATCAATAACCCACTTGCCAAAAATTTAGGCTTAAGCTTTTGCGCTAAATCTACCTCAAAGGCACTAATGGTGCCAATTATGCGGGTATGTTTGATATTAGGGAGCCTTTCTTTTAAATAACTCATGCCTAACTTATGAGCATTATTAATAGCATCCAAATTAGTTTTCTTAAGCAATTTTAAAGAAGTAACCGCAGCCGCACATGCAATTGGGTTTGCAGTATAAGAATGCCCATGAGCAAAAGCGTATTTCCACTCATCATGTAAAAATGCGCTGTAAATATTCTCAGTGGTAACTGTAAGTGCAAGAGGTAAAAACCCTCCGGTAATCCCCTTTGAAAGGCATAAAAAATCTGGCTTAGAATCAATTTGTTCGAGAGCGAAATTGGTTCCTGTGCGGCCGAACCCTGTCATCACTTCATCAAAAATAACTAGTATTCCTTTTGCCCGCACCCGGAGTATAACCTGATTTATAAAACTAGACCTACACATACGCATACCACTTGCCCCTTGTACTAGCGGCTCTAATATTAGCGCTGCTATTTCTTTGCCTTTCTCATCTAAATATTTATCTAAAGAGGATAATGCTCTTTGCTCTTTCACCTCCACATCAAGATCTTCTTCCCAAGTATCAGGGTATGGAATACTTAATACATCGAAGAAAAGAGGCTTGAAAGCATCATGAAACTTTGATGTATGACCAACCGACATCGCGCCGAAAGTGTCTCCATGATAGCCGCCTTCAAAGCTTAAAAAAATTTTCCTGTCACCTTGCCCTTGATTGCACCAATACTGATAACTCATTTTTAATGCGACTTCCACTGCGGTGGATCCATTATCAGAAAAGAAGAAGCGATTTAATGATGGCGGTAATAATTCTGCTAGCTCCTCACAAAGTGCAACTGCTGGTTCATGCGTGAAACCTGCAAAAATAACATGCTCTAATTTCATAGCCTGTTCATATATGCTGCGAGCGATTTCTGGGTGGGCATGACCATGCAAATTAACCCACCAGCTGGAGATTAGATCTAGGTAAGCCTTACCATCTTCATCATAGATATAACATCCTTCAGCCTTTTTAGCGGCAATCACCGTGCCTGCTGTTTTTTCTTGAGTAAATGGGTGCCAAATAACTTTTTTATCTCGAACGGAAAGCTTACTCATTATACTAAAACCTTTTTTAAATTATCACTCATGGGTATTTGCTGCAGCGCTTGCTTGCTTATTTTAGATATAAACGGAAGCTGGGCAAGCACTGAAACTTTACCATAAAATTCTATCGCATCACAGTTATCTTGGTTTTTTTCACCATTAACAATTACGCCTAAGGTTTTTACGCCCCTACTTCTCATGGCCTCTAAACTCAGTAGAGTATGGTTGATGGTACCTAGCCTTGAGCTTGCAACGAGTATTACGGGTATAGCTAATTGCTTTATTAGGTCTATCATGAGCGAATGTTTATTAATAGGCACTAAAAGACCTCCAGCGCCTTCAACAATTAACTTCTCTGTATTCGGCAATTTTATGGCACTTAAATCAATTTCTGAGTTTTCCAGTTTTGCTGCAAGGTGCGGCGAAAGCGGCTCTTTATAAAGATAACTTTCTTTGTGCACCTTACTATTTGTCATCTCCTGCACACTTTGGCTATCAGTCCCATGCCTGGATCCTGTTTGTATAGGTTTAAAGTAATCAAATCCGGTGTGAAGACATAGCCATGTTGATACAAGAGTTTTACCTATATCTGTGTCGGTTCCTGCGATAAATATTTTCATCAACTACTCTGATTTCTTAATTTTGTATTTAGCACCAATCCAAAGCCTATTAAAAATGCAGCTAAGCTTGAGCCCCCATATGAAAGTAACGGGTAAGGCATGCCAACCACTGGAAGTAATCCGGCAATCATACCAGCATTTATAATAGCATGGAAAGCAAACGAGGTTGCTACTCCTATCGCGATCAATCTGAAAAATTGATTGTTTGCGGTAAAAGCCTTTTTGTAACACGAGAAAATTATACCAAGCGTTAGCACCAACATAGTTGCAACTCCAAAGAAACCAAATTCTTCCGCTATTACAGAAAGGATAAAATCAGTCTGCTTTTCTGGTAAAAAGTTTAATTGGCTTTGGGTACCCTCTATAAAGCCTTTGCCAAAAAAGCCGCCAGAACCAATTGCAATAATAGATTGTATTATATTGTATCCTGAGCCCAAAGGATCGGCTTCTGGATTTAGGAAGGTAAGTACTCGCTGTCTCTGATAGTCATGAAGCATGTACCATACCGCGGGCATTAACAATATAGCGCTTATGCCGACGAATGCAAATTTCCATAGCTTAACTCCAGAGGCGAATAGGATTACCGCAGCAATCACAATTAAAATTGAAGCTGTGCCTAAATTTGGCTGCTTTAAGACTAATAGCGCAGGGAGGATGCTTAGTAATAATGGAGGGAGTAAACTACGTATTTTTCCAATCTCGTTTGTGTGAAGATCATGATAATACCTAGCTAGCGCCAAGATTAGCCCTATTTTCATTAATTCGGATGGTTGAAAATTTATAACTCCTACACGCAGCCATCTTTGCGCGCCCATGGCTTTATGTCCAAATATAGCTGCCAAAACAAGAAAGAAGAAAGCTATGCCGTAAACAACATATGCATAGGTGTATACGGTTTTAAATTCAAGGCTAGCAATAAGAAATATGATTGGAGCAAATATGCATAAAGTTATGGCTTGCTTAAACGCCCATGGGTCTATACTGCCTAATGCTGCGGAATAAAGCATTGCCACGCTGGAAATACACATAGCAAGAATTTGCGCCAACAGCACGTAATCCATTTCTTTTAAAAAGTTAATTCTAGAGTCGTCTGATTTTGAAAACATTATTTTATCCCCATATCCTTATAATAAGTTATTTACATTTTACAAAGTTTTGCTATAAAATAGCATCACTTTCAACTTTTTAAAATGTTATAAGTAATGGCTGTAAAAATAAGACTAGCAAGAAGAGGCGCAAAAAAACGCCCGTACTACAAAGTAGTTGTATCTGACTCTAGGTCTCCTAGGGACGGTAAATTCATCGAAATCATTGGATCTTACAATCCTCTTTTATCAAATTCTGATAGCAATCGCATTGTTATAGAAGCTGAGAAAGCAAAAAAATGGTTGGAAACAGGGGCTCAACCCACTGATGTTGTTGCAAAACTATTTAAAAAACTTAATATATCTCTGTAGCATTACTCCTAATTAATAGGTTTAGTGCATCTCGCAATTAGTTTGTGGGATGGGCTTTTGCTTGGAGTGCTTTAAGGCTTGGCTGAATAGATCGTGATTGAATTTTGATGCAACTTTTTTGCAACTGTGTCACTCTATCATACAATTTTCATGCATGTCTTAAAGAATGAATGGCATATGGAGCTCTTTAGAGTTTAATATATTTGATGTACTTATGATAAATGCACTAAAATCTACCGAATTACCTGATGCAAACATATGCGTGGGCGTTATAACTTCTGCCAGTGGCATTAAAGGATATGTAAAAATTAAATGTTTTACGGAAAATCCCGAAGACATATCCACATTTAAAAATGTTTTTGATCCAGACAAAGCTAGAGATTTTAATATTAAAATTATCTCTATTCGTGACACTTATGTAATCGCGAGCTTGGCTGGAGTTACCTCTCGCAACGATGCAGAAACCTTGCAGAATACCAAGTTATACATTAAGAGGTCGGAGCTTCCCATTTCTGCTGAGGAAGAATTTTACCATGCGGATCTCCTTGGTTGCAAAGTTTATTTTGATAATGGCCTTTTGGTTGGCGAAGTTAAAAATGTTTGCAACTTTGGTGCTGGTGATTTAATCGAGATTCATGATGATGTTGCTAACAAAGACTTCTTCTACCCTTTCAACAAGCAGTTCATTAAATCGGTGGATATTGAAGCTAGAGTAATTATGGCCGTGCACTTTAACGAAAGTATTGCAATCGCTGAGTGATTTCGCGCAGGATTTATTTTGAAATTTAGTATGATATTTCATATAGTACCCCACACTTATTATAAAGAAGTGGCGAGGAAGAATCAATTTTGATGAGGTAAATTGCCTTTTTGATAGAGTTGCAATAATTCTCCCCCGGCTGACGTAGTCAGTCTAAGCGCTGGCTCAAAAAATTTGTATATAGTTTGGTGCATAGCACCCGCATATACAAATTTTTTGTCCCCCACAGCCAGCGCTTTTCCTTCAGTATTATGTTTAAATGATTTCAATAACATATCTGTTCAAGGGCAATTTATTATAGGAGGGTAGATGATGGCAAAAAAAAATTCTTATAACAAGTGTGGGGTACTATATAAGATACT
>JAJTHY010000009.1 GCA_021298045.1 Candidatus Jidaibacter sp. | reverse complement strand
TTTTAATGCGGTCGCCCTGTCTTCATATACTCTGTTAACCTGAAGAAGAGTTAACGATGTCTCGCACTCTGCTTTTCCAGTTCAATTTCAACAGCATTAGATGGCTTAGTGTTACGGGCAAATAAAGAATAAATAACTGGGATGATAAAGATGGTAAAAAATGTGGCCACTATAACCCCCCAGAATATTACTATGCCTATAGAGCTTCTGCTTTCACTTCCGGCGCCACTAGCTAAAATCAGTGGAATTGCGCCAATTGCAGTTGTGAGAGTGGTCATTATAATTGGGCGTAGTCTGCGACCGGTAGCTTCTATAAGAGCATCTTCAAACTTTGTTCCTTGGGCTCTAAGCTGATTTACAAACTCAACTATTAATATTCCATTTTTTGTAGAAATACCAACCAGTATTATAAGACCAATTTGGCTATAAATATTTAAAGTTTGCCCAAAGACATATAATGCAAAAAGCGCCCCAGTACTTGCTAAAGGGACGGTGAAAATGATTATTAGCGGATGCACTATGCTTTCAAATTGCGCCGCCAAAACCAAGAAAACTATAATAATAGAAAGTATGAAAATGAAATATATCGATGAGGAAGATTCGATAAAATTCAAAGACTCTCCCTTATAATCAATGCTCGCTTCTTTGGGTAGCTCCGTACGTACAATGTTTTCTAAGTAGCCGAGCGCTTCCTTCAGGGAATAATTGGGTGCAAGGTTAGCTTCTATCGTTATACTTCTTACTTTGTTATAGTGATTAAGACTAGCAGCATCTGCAAATTCTTGAATGGAAACAAGGCTTGAAAGAGGTATCAAGGCGCCACTCCTGGCAGAGCGAACGTAAATGTTGTGTATGTCATCAAGTGTTCGCTTCTTATCTTTTTCGCTTTCCAATATTACATCGAGCTCCTCTCCGTTACTTTCAAAAGTAGTTACTTTTTTGCTACCTAATAGGGTTTCCAGAGTTGCGTTTATTTCTAATATATCTACTCCTAAGTCTGAAGCAGTATCTAAATTTATCAGTATCCCTAATTGAGGCTTACTTTCGAGATAGTCATAATCTATAGCGAACAAACCTGGGTTCTGTGAAGCTTTAGCTGCAATTATATCTCTCCACTCAGCAAGTAAACTATAATCAGGTCCACCAATAACAAATTGTACTGGTTTGTTCTCTGACCCACCAAGTGATTTTTTCAGTTTAACTCCTATTTTCACTCCGCTTAGCTCTGCGCCTATTTCGCGCATTTTTCGCATGTAATAATCAATAGGTTTTCTCTTTGCCCAATCATTGAGCAATACTGTGCCTCTGGCGCTGTTAAAGGAAGAAGAATCAGAGAAGCTGCCAGGCACTCTAAGCATTGTTAACTTAAATTCGCCACTCTCTATTAATGGCTTCATGCGTTCTTCAAGCATATTAACATGTTCCAACATATAATTATAAGATGCTCCTTCTGGTCCGCGCATATCTACTCTAAAGTAACCACGATCTTCTTTTGGTGAAAACTCTGATGGTACCTTTTTAATTAGGACAAAAGAAAGTATAATCATACCGAATAAACAAGTGATTGAGTACAGCGGGTGGGATATGGCGTATTTAAGCTTAATAAGATAGATGTCTTTTAAACCCATAAATTTGTCATCTATAAACTTTGTGAGCCCATGAGAGTCTTCATTTTTATCTAAAATTTTTGATGCAAGCATAGGCACAAAAGTAAGTGAGCAAAATCCCGAAAGTAGAACGGCAGCAGACATTGCAATTGCAAATTCTCCAAATAACCTTCCTACATTGCCCTCCAAAAACATCAAGGGCAAAAACACTGCAACTAGCACAAGTGTGGTTGCAATTACAGCAAATCCAACTTGCCTAGTGCCTAAGAAAGAGGCTAAGAGTTTTTCTTCCCCCGATTCCATTCTGCTATGAATGTTTTCCACTACCACTATTGCATCATCTACCACGAGTCCAATTGCCAGTATAAGTGCGAGTAGTGTAAGCAGATTTACTGTATACCCAAATAAATGCAGGAAAATAAATGTGCCAATAAGTGAAACCGGAACAGTAAGTGCAGGTATAACCATTGCGCGCACATTACCTAAGAATGCAAATATAATAAGCACCACTAAAATTACGGCAATAACCAATGTATGAAAAACTTCTTTAACTGCTGAATCTACAAAGATGCTGCTATCATATGCGAGTTGAAGTTTCATATTTTCAGGCAAACTGCGATTAACCTTTTTGATCTCTTTTTTTACTGCTCTGGCTACTGCTAAGGTGTTGGCTTTAGATTGCTTAATGATGCCTATTGCCACCATAGGGGCGCCATTGCTTCTTAATGTGCTACGTGCTTCTGCTGGTGCAAGTTTTACAGTTGCAACGTCTGATAATTTAATAATATGACCATCGGAGCCTTGGGATAATGGTAGATTTTTGAAAGTATCTTCATTATGAAAGTTTCTGATTAAGCGTACTGTGAAGTCCATATTTTTGGATTCTATCACACCTGCGGGTAGATTAACATTTTGCTTTTTCAAAGCTTGTTCCACATCTGCAACGGTTAAATTTCGTGCTGCTAATTCATCTGGCTTTATCCATACTCGCATAGATTTATCAAGTGCTCCGCCTATGCGCGCTCTGGAGACTCCATCAAGGGCTGAGAATTTATCTTTGATATAAAGATTCGCATAATCGGTTAACTCCATGGTGTCCATACCTGTACCAATAAAGTTAATCCACATTATCACCTCTTCATCAGAGCTGGATTTGCTTATCTCCGGTGGGTCAATACTTGAAGGTAGCTTGGCTAGAACCGAAGACATCACATCGCGGATATCTCCTATTGCATCATTTATATTGCGGTTAATATAGAACTCTATTTCGATATCTGATTTACCATCAGAGCTTTTCGAGCTAATTGATTTTATTCCTTCAATACCTGCTATGCGTTCTTCTATTACTTCTGTAATTTGGTTCTCCACAACTGCGGCATTGGCGCCTTTGTAAGTTGTTAGAATTGAAACAATTGGTGGGTCGATGTCTGGATATTCTCTAAGTGGTAACTTTGAGAATGCAATTATTCCAAACACCAGGATAATTACATTGAGCACCGCGGCAAGTACAGGGCGCTTAACTGATATATCTGAAAGCCACATAAGCTATTACCCTTTTTTCGCTGTGCTAATTGCAATTTTTTTGCCATCGGAAAGCAGTATAGAACCTCGTGTAACAATAAGTTCATTAACTTGAAGGCCGGAAATTATCTCCACAAAGCCTGAGATTCTTTGACCAATTTCAACTTTACGTATATGCGCAATTGATTCTTGTTGATCTGCAACAAATACAAAATGATCTTTTGTCCTTTGAACAATGCTTTCTTCAGGAACCACAATTGCATCTCTTTCATTTTGAATAATATTTACTCTCATCAGCAAGCCCGGCCGCAATTTAAGGTCTGGATTAGCAGCAATAGCTCTAACAGAAACAGACCGAGAAATAGGGTCTACTCTGGTATCAATAGTTTGAATTGTGCCTGTGAATGTGTCGACCGGAAATGCATCTGTGGTAGCTATAATTTTTTGCCCAGGGTTTAATTGCGAAAGATATGCAGATGGTACTGTAAAGTCTAACTTCATGGAGGAGATATCATCTATTGTAACCACTGCTTGCCCAGGTTGGGTAACAGCACCAACACTTAATTTACTTACGCCTATAAGACCATCAAATGGAGCCTTGATAATTTTTTTCTCTATTTGTTTTTGCAGAGAGTTGACCTGCTGTTTGGAGACTTCGAACTGGGCTGCTTGCATGTCTACTTGTTGGAGGGTAACGTTAATTCCAATCGAGAGATTTTTTAACCTGGTTAACTCCCTTTGATTATCCAACATAGTTGCCGTAGCACCTGCTAGGCTTGCATCTTCTTCGGCATGGTCTAAAGTAAATATAATGTCTCCAGATTTTACCAATGCACCATCAAGCGCATAGAATTTATCAATACTTCCAATGACTGATGCACTTAGGTTTACTGATTCATTTGCATGTATTGTGCCTAAGGCTTGAATGGTGCTTGATATCTTTTGTATGGCTGCTGGCGCAACAGTAACATTTATCGCAGCAGGCTCTTTGGTTTTTTTATCGCTTACATGTTTGTTGTAGAAATAATAACTAAGCAAAGCTATAACGCTAAATATAAAAATTAGCGCAGTTGGCTTACGGATGATGTTACTGCTCTTTATCATGTTGTAATCTTAACATTACTGCAGAATTGCGCAATGGTTATTAAGTTTGATCATACTACAGGGCGACCGCATTAAAAATTTTCATATCGTATCTGAATTATGAATAAGGCGTCGTCAAAAAATGGTTAATTAGCATAATGAGTGTCATTGCAGGACCACTACCCTTTTTGTCATCCTCGCGTAGGCGGGGATCCAGG
>JAJTHY010000082.1 GCA_021298045.1 Candidatus Jidaibacter sp. | reverse complement strand
ATATACAAATTTTTTGTCCCCCCCAGCCAGCGCTTTTCCTTCAGGATTATGTTTAAATGATTTCAATAACATATCTGTTCAAGGGCAATTTATTATAGGAGGGTAGATGATGGCAAAAAAAATTCTTATAACAAGTGTGGGGTACTATAGTGCAACAGTACTTATGAAGCTCCTTAAAAGCCTTGCAACGCCTGACTCAGCTAAAGCGCCGCCACACCCAGCGGCTTCGCAATTCTTTATAGAAGCTTCATGCCATTTTATATAGCTAAACCGCTATCCCATGACTACGCTAATTCTTCGCCTTTTCGATAAATTTTTACCCATCTTTCCCTTGAAATATATCTATATTCCACATCCAAGATGGGGGGGATTTTATGAGAAAATGCTCGATTTTCATAGCCATGGGATAACGGCTTAGCTATGTTAGCCTAGTTATCTAAAGCCCTTTTTCTACTGCACATTTGGTAAAATCTATGCACTTTTGCTTCAATTATTTTCAGGCTTTATACCAAAACCCGTTCTAAAATGGACAGATGCGCTTGTATTGGGAAAATTTGGGAAGAGAAAAAAGTGCTTTAATATTAATATATTGAAGACTTTTTTATCGCTTAAAATTTTTTCAAGGCGAGATGCAAGTGTTAAGTTTAGAATGGGTTTTGGTATTAGTATAATTTTGAGACGAATCAATTTGCTTAGTTCCTAGCTATTTGCAGGAGCTTGCATAATTACAAATACATCCTTTTAGCAGCTCTAATGGATTTTTTAATTTGAACATGGTTAGATCCATTTCCACTTCTTCTTGATATAATCGCGCGTGAAGGTATCAAAACACTATAAATATCATCATCTGCTAGTGGTTCGAATTTTCTTATTTCATCAAGTTCAAGAAGAGATAGTTTCTTATCTTTTTCTATTGCATAGTTTATAATGTTTTTAGCTCGCTTGCTTGCTTCATCTGGAGTTATCTGGGATTTTTGCACTATCCAGTCAACTAGATCTTGAGCTGTTGAAAAATGCTTACAAGATGCTTCTTTCATAATTTTACGATTGATTGTGAAATTGCTAACCATCATAGCCATAACTTCAAGAGAATCATTGAGATCTTTAAATGCAGCAAAAGTAGGTTCCATCATTTGTTTGTAATCTTCAGAATACTCTAAGGGCAAATCCTTGCACATTGAAAGTAAGGTCATTAAGGAGCCAAATGCTTTGCTAGCCTTAGCTCGTGTGGATTCTAATGATAATTGATCTCTTTTATAAGGTAATACTGAGCTATGTAATACTATGCTTGAGTCAAAATTGATGAATCTGTTTCTAGTGCTGTGCCAAGATATCATCTCTCCAGCAAGCCTTGAAATGGTTGAAAACGCATTAGCAATTGAAGCAGCGAATTCAATTAAAAAGTCTTTGCTGCAAATTGCATCAACTGAGTTAGAGGCGGATTCATCAAATGATAAAGCTTTTGCTACCATGTCTCTGTTAATGTTAAAGGAGTTACCAACTATTTCTCCAGAACCAAAAGGAGATTTGTTTAGTCTATCTCTTGTGTCTTTAAAGCGTGAGCGATCACGTCCCAGCATTTCAACAAATGCCATTAGGTGATGGCCAAACGAGCTTGGCTGATACAATTGGGAATTAGCATTTGCTGGAAAAATTGTTTTTACAGTTTCTTCGGATTTATCAAGCAAGTTAGATTGAAGTTTTTGCAAAGAAGAATCTAAAACATCTATAGCATTGCGTACCCAGAGCTTCATATCCCCAGCATTTTGTGATGACTCTGATCTGGCGATAAAGTACCATTTATAAGCTTCTGGAGCCATTTGCTTAACTTTTTGAGCAATAAGTTCATAGATAGAGCGACCATTGGTATATGGTGTTTTTTGACCAATTAGTTCTTTATGAATTTTGTTTAGTACTTCGATAAGTTGTTTGCCTTCTAGCTCTGGAATTATATTCCTTTTAACATGCATTTTGAATTGAGCTTTTAAGGATTCGATAGCA
Organism: Candidatus Jidaibacter sp.; assembly: GCA_021298045.1. Lineage (GTDB taxonomy): Bacteria > Pseudomonadota > Alphaproteobacteria > Rickettsiales > Midichloriaceae > JAJTHY01. Next base: position 9,364 of record JAJTHY010000082.1, on the reverse strand, counting down.
TGTGGATATAAAATATAGTCATCGCTTAAAGTTGATATGTAGCTTAAAACTTTAGGATCGAGAGCAGCATTTTCATTTTCTAATGAAAATCCATTTAAAAATTCATCCTTCTCCTCAAACGATAATGTAGAATTATCATTGCTTAAAGAGGTTAGATCTTCAATTTTCTTTAACTTAACTTTTTTGAAAGCCATAATTTATCCCTTGGATATTGTTAATTTTTTGTTAAGGTGTAATTCATTTTAATAAAACGTGCAAGATGGAATTTTCAAAAAAAGCTACTTTCTATAGTTTCTCATTAACATTTGTTATTTTTTTTAGTATAAGCTGTGCGGCTTTTCTTTTATGTAGCAACCTAGCTTTCTCTACTCAAGACACTGAAGAAGATATAATTTTATTGAACCCAATACTATCCCAAAAACAAAAATACCAATCGCTTTTACGGGATCAAGTGGAGATAGAGAATTTTGTTGAGCCTCAGTTGTCACTTATCAATTCAGAAGGAGAGGCTGTTGCTCTTAAAAATTTTCGTGGAAAATTTATAGTGATGTATTTTTTTGCAACTTGGTGCTCTAGCTGTTCTGAAGAATTGAAGCAACTAGATAAACTTAAAAATAACGCTAACTTTTTAGATGTAGATGATTTGATTATAATGCCTGTTTCCGAGGATTATAAAGATTACACACACGTAAAATCATATTATCAAAACTTGAAGATAAAAAATTTAGACTTTTATTTGGATGCAAAAAAGCATGCTATGGCGTCTATGGGGGTTAAAACAGTGCCTACCACCATATTAATTGATTATAAAGGTAATGTCTTTGCCAAGGTTGATCAGAATATAAATTGGGGCAAAAAAGAAGCATTCGATGACCTTATGCTCCTAATGGAGGAAAAACGCGATGAAAAACTTAATCAGAAAAAACAGTATGACTTAAAACAAGATGAGGGTATAATCTTCAACAAAGATCCTTCTAAAAAAATTACTATAATTAATTGAGTGTTATATCATGTCTAATACCACGTTTGTTTCCATAAAAAGGCTACCAAATTTAAAAGAGCTTGCTTTACCTTCTTATGCAACTATTCATAGTGCGGGGATGGATTTAGTGGCAGCGATTGATGAGGATATTATTCTAAAGCCTCTTGAACGCCGCGCAATCCCAACTGGCATTAGTATTGCATTGCCTGAAGGATATGAGGCTCAAGTGCGCCCTAGATCAGGATTAGCTCTTAAAAATGGCATATCGGTACCTAATGCACCTGGCACTATTGATGCTGACTATAGAGGTGAGGTTTGTGCTATTCTTATAAATTTAAGCGACCAAGATTTTAAAATAGAGCGTGGTATGCGCATCGCTCAAATGGTTATTGCCAAATATTCTCGTGTTAATTGGAACATTGTGGAAAATTTAGACGAAACCGAGCGTGGTGCTGGTGGATTTGGTTCTACTGGGGTTTCCTCAATCAAGGCTGCTTAACCTCGGTTTATAGCATTTGAATCAACCGTTCGCACCGGTTTTATGTTGCAGAAGCGGTGTTGGTTATAGTATACTAATGCTTAAAAGAGATTATAAGAAATGCCGATAACAAGATACTTAAACCCAAGAAATGATGTAGCCTTCAAAAAGATATTTGGGGCCGAGAAGAACAAGGACGTGCTTATAGCCTTCCTCAATGAAATATTAGGAAAAAGGGGCCAAGAAGCGATAAAAGAGGTGAATTTTTTAAACCCTGCAATGCACCCGGAGATATTAGGCAAGAAGCAAAGCATATTAGATGTTTTATGCACTGATGAATTAGGGGTTCAATACATAGTGGAGATGCAGGTTGCAAAGGTAGGTGGCTTTGAAAAAAGGGCTCAGCACTACGCGGCTAAGGCGTATAGTGGTCAGGCAGCAGAGGGGGAAGATTATTCAAAGCTAAAAGAGGTAATATTCTTGGCGATAGTTGACTTTTTGATGTTTCCTGATAAGCCCGGTTATAAATCTGACCACATAATATTGGATAAAGAAAGCGGTGAGCATGATCTGAAGGACCTGTATTTTACCTTTATAGAGTTACCAAAGTTCAAGAAGGACAAGGTGGAAGATCTAATCACCATGGAAGAAAAATGGTGTTATTTCTTCAAGCACGCGCATGAGCCCGACAATATAAACAGGCTGATGGACAAGAGTGATGGAGTGATAAAAAAAGCTTACAATACGCTAGAGGCGCACAATTGGTCGGAAGCAGAGCTGCGCGCGTATGATGCATCGGAGAAGGCGGCTTGGGATGCGCGGGCTAGAGAATCTTACGTGCGACAAGAAGCAAGAGAAGAGGCTCTGGAAGAAGGTAGAGCAGAAGGTAGAGCAGAAGGTAGAGCAGAAGGTAGAGCGGAAGGTAGAGCGGAAGGCAGGGCGGAAGGCAGGGCGGAAGGTCAAGCAGAAGGCGAAAGGAGCAAAGCTTTAAAGATAGCGCAAGAAATGCTGTCTAATGGCATGGATATATCCCTAATCTCGAAATTAACAGGATTATCTGAGGAGCAGATAAAAAGCATAAAATAGTATCTTAGATCTCTTTTATACACTTGAGCATGGGAAACCATTGGTATATAATCTCAGGCACGTATAACTTTTTATGGGTCAAAATGTCAGTATTAGTAACTAAGCTTGCTCCTGATTTTACTGCTAATGCGGTAATGCCAGATAATTCAATTAATCCATCATTCAATTTAAAATCTTATTTAAATGGTAAGATTGGTGTACTATTTTTTTACCCCCTAGATTTTACATTTGTCTGCCCTTCAGAAATTCTTGAATTCAATGCAAATCTCAAAAACTTTCGAGATGAAGGCGCTGAACTTATCGCTGTTAGCGTTGACTCACAATTTACCCATCTTGCTTACAAAAACACTAAAATAGCAAAAGGTGGTATCGGTAATATTCAAATGCCTATGGTGGCAGATTTAACCAAGCAAATTGCCAAAGAGTATGATGTTTTATTTAATGATTCAGTGGCTCTTAGAGCTACTTTCCTTATTGATCAGGAATTCAAAGTTCGTCATCAGTTGGTGAATGATTTGCCATTAGGCAGAAACATCCAAGAGGCTTTAAGGATGGTGAAAGCTCTCAAATTCCATCAGCAACATGGTGAAGTTTGTCCTGCCAATTGGGATAAAGGTGAAGCTGGTATGAAACCTACTCAAGAAGGAGTTGCTGACTATTTAGCAAATAAGTATCAAGAAGCTAAATAATTTAGGAGCTTATTATGCAAAAATTTATTCCTGCGCAGGTTTTGATCATAGGGTCTGGACCCGCGGGATATTCCGCTGCTATTTACGCCTCCAGAGCTGGCCTCGATACGCTTTTGGTTACAGGATCTGAGCCTGGAGGTCAATTGACATCAACAACAGATGTAGAAAACTATCCGGGGTTTGCTGAAGTTATTCAAGGGCCGTGGCTTATGGAGCAAATGGAAGCTCAAGCCAAAAATGTTGGTGTTAAAATTGTAGGTGATAAAATTTCGGAAGTTGATTTTACCAATCGTCCGTTCATATGTAAAAGCGAAAATGGAGAGGTTTACTCAGCTCAGACGGTGATAATCTCAACTGGCGCCCAGGCAAAATGGCTTGGTGTTAAAGGTGAATCTAAGTATCAGGGTTTTGGCGTTTCTGGTTGCGCTACATGTGATGCCTTTTTTTATCGTGGAAAAGAGGTATTGGTAGTTGGAGGCGGTAACACAGCAGTTGAGGAGGCAATTTACCTAACAAACCATGCATCTAAGGTAACTGTTGTCCACCGTAGAGATTCATTTAGAGCAGAGAAAATAGCGCAAGATCGTTTATTTTCTAATCCTAAAATAAGCGTAATTTGGGATACTGTAATTGATGAAGTTCTAGGAGAGCAAAACCCTCTTGGTGTTACAGGAGCTCTGCTAAAAAATGTGAAAACTGGAGCGCTTACGGAAATGAAGGTTGATGGCATTTTCGTGGCTATAGGACATTTGCCTAACACTGCAATATTTAAAGGTAAAGTAGAGATGGATGAAGAGGGCTATATAATAACTAAACCAGATTCTACAGAAACAAATATTCCGGGTGTATTTGCTGCGGGAGACGTGCAAGATAAGATATACAGGCAAGCAATAACTGCTGCAGGCACTGGTTGTATGGCTGCATTACAAGTGAATAAATTCTTACAGGATCGAACATGACTAGCTCCAAAGATCAAGAATTTACATTAGAGCAAAAAAAGAAAACATCTTCTTCCTGGTTCAAGGAGCTAAGGGACATGATATGCGCTGAGTTTGAGTTGATAGAACTCGAGCTTGGCGGAGATGCAAAATTTTCCCGTACAAAGTGGGATAGAGCAAGCGGTGGTGGCGGCGAGATGTCGGTTATGCGCGGTGAGGTTTTTGAAAAGGTAGGGGTTAACATATCCACCGTTTATGGTGAGTTTCCAGAGGTATTAGCTAAAGAGATGCCTGGTGCTGAAAAAGATGTAAATTTTTGGGCATCTGGTATTTCATTAGTGGCTCACATGAAATCTCCTAAAGTTCCATCTGTTCACATGAATACTCGCATGATTGTAACTAATAAACTTTGGTTTGGGGGAGGGGCTGACCTTACTCCTACCTTTGAAGTTGCAGAAGATACTGCTGATTTTCATAATGCTTTTAAGATTGCGTGTGATAAATACAATCCAGAATTCTATCCTAAATATAAAAAAGAATGTGATCAATATTTCTTCATCAAGCACCGTAACCAACCCAGGGGGGTAGGTGGGATATTTTATGATTATTTCAATACTGGAGATTGGAGTTCTGACATGGATTATACTAAAGATGTTGGTTTAGCATTCTTAGATATATTCCCGAAATTAGTGCGCAGAAATTACGAGTTGAGCTGGAGTGAGGATGATAAGGAAAGGCAATTGGCTAAGAGGGCGCTATATGCTGAGTTTAACCTTGTGTACGATCGTGGAACCAAATTTGGATTTTTAACAGGCGGTAACCCAGAGGCAATTTTGATGTCTTTACCACCCTTATGTGCTTGGAGATAAATTATTTATGAACTCTTATAAATCAGGTTTAGGTGCTTTTTTAGGGAAGATGTTGATTGCCACTCCTTCGCTTGATGAATCTATATTTCAGAGGTCACTAATCTTTATTTGCTCGCATGATGAGGAAGGTGCTATAGGTGTTATTTTTAATAAACCTAGTGGGATTATAAAATCCAAGGATATTTTTGATGCGTTTAATGTAAAAAGAAGGTTTAAAATTAACCGTAAATATATTATATATAACGGCGGCCCAGTTGAAGATGATAAATTGTTTATCCTAAGTGGAATCTTAGAGCAAAGCGCTGACAACATCATTCTCCCTATTTTGTACACAAATGCAGAAGCCTTTTTGCTGGATGTGGCCAAAGGCGAAAATGATGACAAGTTTATAATCTGTAAGGGTTTTTGTGGCTGGGGTCCTGGTCAGTTAGAGCAGGAAGTTAACCAAAATTCTTGGATAGTTTCTGACGTAAGTTTGGATGCTTTGTATAATGGTAAGCCAGACCTAAAGTGGGAAAAATTTATCAAGAAGATTGGAATCAAGAATTTAGACAGGTTAGTCTCATATTCTGGAAATGCATAAAAATTTATAGAGATTGAGTGAATGAGACAAATACTAGAGTTTACAACAAACCGTAATTTCTTAATGCTGGTTATATTTTTATTGGGCTATGGGGTTTGGAATTTACCCATACCAAATGGAATAAGCGAAAAGGCTTGGCACATGTTTGCCATTTTTATAGCAACTATATTTGCTATTATCACAAATCCTATGCCTATGGGTGCCAGCTCTCTTATTGCGATAATGTGCTGTGTGCTTACAGGGACATTGACTTTGGAGGAGTGCTTAGCAGGATTTGGATCGGAGACAGTATGGCTCGTGGTGTTCGCATTCTTTATCTCTCTTGGATTTATAAAAACTGGCTTGGGTTCTAGATGCGCTTATTACTTTATATCAAAATTCGGCCGCAGTACTTTGGGGCTTTCCTATGGGTTGGTCTTAGCTGAGCTTACTCTCTCACCTCTTATCCCCAGTGTAACTGCGCGTGGTGGCGGTATTATATTCCCTATAGCTAAATCGCTATGTAAATCATATAGTGATGAGAACCATACAGGTGTTTCTTGCAGAACTAGTGCTTTTATAATGAAAGTATGTTTCCAATCTAATGTTATCACTAGCTCTATGTTTTTAACCGCTATGGCGGCAAACCCACTTGTTGTAAGGTTAGCAGCAGATTTTGGTGCTGATATAACATGGTTGCTTTGGGCATGGGCTGCTCTCATACCATGTTTGGTATGTTTGGCTTTAATGCCACTTTTAGTATATGTTTTATACCCACCAACAATTAAGCACTCCGATACTGCACCAGCTATAGCCCTTGCGAAATTAAAGGAAATGGGTGGTATGAAATTACAAGAAATAATTATGATGTTTACATTTGTAGTGCTAATTGCCCTTTGGATAATGGGTGGCAAGTATGGGATTTCAGCAACAGCTACTGCTCTTATAGGACTCTCTATTTTATTTGTGACTAAAACCATTAACTTTGATGATGCAATAGCAGATAAAGGGGCGTGGCATACCTTTATATGGTTCGCTACTTTGGTTATGCTTTCCGGATACTTATCTAAATTTGGCCTTATGTCGGTATTTGGTGAGTATTTCAAGAGCATACTTCCACAAGGAAATCCAACGTTGGCTATAGGTTTGATGGTTGTAGTTTACTTTTACATGCATTATATGTTTGCTAGCGCCACTGCGCATATTACGGTTTTATTTCCTACGTTCTTATTTGTATTGATAAGCTATGGTATGCCAGCAACTATCTCTGCTCTTATTTTAGGTTTTTTATCGATCCTATCTAGTGGCATAACTCACTTTAGTCTTGCGAGCGCACCTATTTTCTTTGGGGATAATCATATGAGCACAAAAAATTGGTGGTTCGTAGGATTTGTGTGCAGTGCTTTTTATCTTATTGTACTTGCTACAATTGGGATGGCCTGGTGGAAAATAATAGGCCTTTGGTAAAATGCCTGCACGCCCTGAACGCCAGGTGATACGGGCTTTGTAAATAAATGAACAGAGTGAGTTATTGGTTTGTCTTAGGTTTGGTAAAGTCAATATAAATATTGGACATAAATTGAATTATTTGTCTTTACCTGAGGGCAAAGTTAGGGCAAAAATTGAATACCGAATAATCATTACTAACACACTTAATTAAATATAGAGAAAAAAATGCTACAACTCTATCGTGGGAATTTGTCACCTAAAAATTCGTGGGAGCTTTTATCTCACGAAAGGCATTCTTACATTGTAGATGTGCGGACAAAAGAGGAATGGCATTATGTTGGGGTTCCGGATTTAGGAGAACGTGATGATAAATTGATTAAGATTGAGTGGAGATCTTTGCCAGATATGCAGTTGAACACTAACTTCGCCGAAGAATTGGCTAAGATAGTACCTGATAAACTTTCTCATTTAATGTTTATATGCCGAACTGGAGCTAGATCACGAGATGCTGCTAACTTTATGGCGAACCTAGGCTATGTTAATTGTTATAATATATTGGATGGCTTTGAGGGAGAATTAGACGCATATAGGCACAGAGGTAAAATTTCTGGCTGGAAGGCTGAACAGCTAGCATGGAGTCAAGATTGATGCAAGAATCTCAATCTTTGTTGTATAACAGTCGTAACACCATTTGGAATGATGTTGCACTTGCGCTTCGCAAAGAAGTTGGGGAGCTAAACTACCGTAATTGGTTAGGGCATTTAACTTTTAAAAGCATTGATGAAAATGTTCTTATTCTTTCAGCTCCTACTAAATTTATTCGTGAGTGGATAGAAACAAATTATTTGCATATAGTTTCCAAAGTTTGCAAGAATTTTGGTCTTGTTGCTGAGACCATTCAAATAGAGGTTAACGCGGTAAGTGTTCCAGTTGCGAACTCAAATAGGCAAATTGAAGGCGAAGTTAAAGAAGTTCAAAGTCAATGTGATATATTTGATTTCAATTTAGATCCTAGATTTGTGTTTGATGCATTTGTAGTTGGGCAAAGCAATAAGGTTGCATACTCAGCTGCAAAAGCTGTAGCTGAAAATAAATTGCCAACAAATATTTTATACATTCATGGTGCCGTAGGGCAGGGTAAAACACATTTATTACAAGCCATAGCTTCCCAAATTCAAAACTTAGATGCAGTCCGCAAGCTTGTATATTTAAGTGCTGAGAAATTTATGCATCTATTTTTAAAATATCTGCGTGCCAATGACTTAATAGGATTCAAAGAGAAAATAAAATCCTGTGATATCTTTTTAGTGGATGACCTTCAATTTATTTGCGGCAAAGCTGCTACTCAGCAGGAGTTCAGTAACTTACTTAGTGCACTTACAGAAGCAAATAAAATTGTGGTTATCTCTTCTGATTCTACGCCATTTGCGCTGCAGTTAGATGCGAGAAGTAAATCACGCTTAATAGGTGGGCTGGTTGTGGAAATTACTCAATCAGATTACGATCTTAGGCTTTCTATCCTGGAGTCTAAAGCAAGTAGAGCTGATACAAATGTCGCGACTGAAGTGTTAGAGTTAATTGCTAAAAATATAACCTCCAGCAATAGAGAGTTAGAAGGGGCGCTTAATAAGCTTATAGCGTATGCAAGCTTTGAACAAACTCAGATAACTATTGCAGATGCAGCCAACCTGCTAAAAAGCAATCTAGATGCAGGCCAAGCGGTAGTAGATTTAGAAAAGATTATCAATGTAGTTTCTGCTTATTTTTCTATTGATAGTTCTGACATACTATCTAAATCTAGGTCTGCAAAGTTTACTATTCCTAGGCAAATCTGTGCATTATTAGTTAAAAGCTTAACTACTAAAAGTTTAGTTGATATTGGGCTTGCTTTAGGAAAACGTGACCATGCCAGCGTAATTTACTATATAAAGCAGATTGAGCAAAAACGTAAATCTGATCCAAGCCTTGACAAACAAATACAAGAGCTGGAAGCTTTGTTGCAGTTTTAATGCGATGCCCTGATACCACAAGCGTTTGAGAGCATAAATCAGTTGCAAAATCTATAAGAAAAGTAAGCGTACAGTAAAGGAGGTCTAGTGCAGCGGGTTAATCTAGTTTAATGTTCCACGGGAGGAGTTCTGCGATCTTGGATATCGGATGATCCTGTATCCGCTCAAATACCGCCCTTAAGTACTCCCACGGGTTTAAGCCATTTAGCTTTGCGGTCTCGATCAATGTGTACATTGTCGCTGCGCTGCTTCCGCCAATGTCCGATCCAGCAAAGAGCCAATTCTTCCGCCCAAGCGCAATT
>JAJTHY010000170.1 GCA_021298045.1 Candidatus Jidaibacter sp. | reverse complement strand
TCGTCGCTAAAGCTCCTCGCAAAGACGGGGCGCGAGTGGGAAACTTTGGTTTTATAGCAATAGAGGGATTCGACTTGGTGCTAGAACTGCTTGTATTGCTCACTCTAAACCTATTTTGAACTTTTAATGCGGTTGCCCTGAGGATATTGTTAGGCAACTATCACGACCATTCCTGGGAGTCTTTCTCAAAAACAGTTGTTTTGGGAGTGGGCCCAAACTAGCTTGGGCTGTTCATTTTACACTCTGTACTCAGATATAAGTTCTTTTACCTTTTCTTTTATATGTTTAGGTGTTCGAAATTTACTTTCCTCTTTTTCAATCTGTTCAAAATTTTGCTTAATATTTGCTCTATCTTTTGCTTTGCACCTAATTTCTACCCTCATTGTATAAAGCCATTAAGCGCTCTATGTGGGGTTTACCAGCCTGCTCCAATTAGATCTCTTCGGAAACTCGCTTCTGGTAGCGAAGTGCAAGGAGCCCACGGAACGGAAGACTGGAGTGTATTAAATATATAGCTAAACCCTTATAAAATGGATATGCTAATGCTGCGCCTTTTCAATAAATTTTCACCTATTTTGCCTTTGAAATATATCTATATTCCATGCGTAAAATAGGCAAAAATTTATGAGAAAATTCTTGATTTTCGTACCCATTTTATAAGGGATTAGCTATATATTTTATGATTACTCAGCTCCCGAGATAATTTCGGAGTTTTGACGGAGGGACCCATTAACCAAATATTCGATAATCTGTATTATGTTAAATTAAACTAATTCTGTGCCAGTAGATGCAGATTCTGGTGCAACCAGCTCCATACCTAAGGTCTGAACCTTTTGCTCATTATTGCTCAATTGTGTTTCAGCAGCGATCTGACTAACATCTTCAGTATCTTTATAACTAAAATAGCCTTCAACAGCGTTAATTGCCCAACAACAAAATTGAATAGCTGCTGGTATAATAATTTGAAACGCTACCAATATAACAATATTCTTCATGCTCTCGTGACTATTATTAAGGCCATTTTCTAAAATTTCTTTTAAATGATCCATAATACTTTTATCTTCTATATTATTTGGGACATATCTCATAAATTCCTCATATTTTTGTTGATATTGCACAATAATATCTATAAAAGATTTATAATTGGTTAACGTTTTAATAAAAAATTAATAAAATTGCAATAAATGGTATATAACTTTAATGTCGTAATAACCCAAATTATGGATAACGACCTATAGCAAAAGCTGGTAACATAACGAAAATATATAAACAACGTCATTGCGAAAGAGCGAAGCGATTGTGGCAATCCAGCCTCTTAGGGTTATTCCTGCTGCGGATAGAATCTTAAGACCCCCGTCATAGATGTGGTGATGAAAAGAGTGGACTGCCAAGTCGCAAAGGCGCTCCTCGCAGTGATGCTATTTATATTTCAGCTGCTTAGACATTTTTTGACAGTGCCTTATCCATAACTCGGGTATAATATGAGTGCTAATAATTAAATAAAGTGTCTTTCCATAAAGCGGAGATTAATTTAAAATAGCGACATATCAAAATATGTATTCACTTCATGACGCTCCCTATTCCCATTGACGAATTCATGCGTTCTGCAATCCGCAAATACTATCAAAACAATGAATCTGTTGGTGCAAGCGGTGATTTTATAACCTCACCTGAAATCAGCCAGATGTTTGGAGAAATAGTTGGAGTATGGTGCGCCACGCAATATCAGGAAATCAACAGTGACTTTTACCTGGTGGAGATAGGAGCAGGCCGCGGCACCATGATGAAAGATATTTTGCGCGCCACTAAACGCGTGCCTGGGTTTCATGATAATCTAAAAGGCGTTATTATTCTTGAGAACTCCACAAAGCTTATGGAAAAACAGGCGCAAGCTTTGCACGGATATGATGTAACTTGGGTGGATGATATAAGCTCCCTGCCCGCTGGCAACCTTATTATTGTTGCTAATGAGTTCTTGGACGCATTGCCCATAAAGCAATTTGAGCGAGTGGGTAATATTTTTTATGAACTAGGGGTTGGAAACGCGCGCATTGCTCCTGTAAACCTTGAGTATGCTTGTCCAGAAAATGGCATAATAGAAGTTTGTCCAGATGCATTATATATTGCAGAAAAATTGGCAGAGCGCGGCAATCTGAGTGCTTTGTTTATTGACTACGGATATTACGAGCCAAAATATAAAAGCACCTTACAGGCGGTTAAGGGGCATAAATATCACGATGTTTTTTCCGATGTTGGGGAGGCTGATATAACAGCGCATGTGGACTTTAAAGCCTTTAGGAATATTTTCTCCAAGCATGACATAAGAACCAATTACCAAACGCAGAGAGAATTTTTGCGCAATCATGGCATTGAACTGCGTGCTAATGCTTTAATTAAAAATGGCGCCAACCCAGCCACTATAATCAAAGCGCTAGATCGCCTAACTTCCCCCATACAGATGGGTAATTTATTTAAGGTGCTGGAGGTGTTTAATAATGCTGAAGGGGTGTCTTAAGATCCCCAAACCAAGTGCGAGATGACCAAAAAATAATTGGATCGCCGCGTTTCACTCTCGATAACCAGGCGCCCACAAACTGAAATTACGAAACCATTGCCTATCCAAAGCTGTCTCTACCCCTTTAACCTTTGTCATCTCTAATGTCTTAGTGTAAAAGTCTTCACGCTCAATATCATTAATTATCAAAAAACCTCTACCTTTTTCAGCCTCTATTTTTATAAGCTTTAAACACTTAGTAAGATTTTCTTCGCTCAACCAATTGAAAGGTTTTTCTAAAATCACCAGATCTTTGCCACTTACAAAGGTAGAAATTAATTTAACTATCTGTTTTTGCTCATCATTTAAATCATATGAGTTAGTATTAGAATTAATTTCAAACTGTTGCAACAAGCCATTAATTGCACCAAGCTTAGCGTCTTCAATAATAGACGAACCAGCGATATCCTGTATCAAGCTAAAACCTAAAACAGGAAGGTAAGCCTCACCTGATTTGCAGTATGAATTAGTTCTCTTAATTTCTCCTTGCTCAATAAACGCACCAAATAATACCGAATCCAGAAAAGCGCTTTTACCTTTTAACCTAACTATCTCTCCTTTGCTAACTGATAGGTCGCTTAGTTTCCTCCTCCTGCCTGAGAAAGTTAAGCCCAAGTTTTCAGCTTCTAACAGCTTATTCTCTCCAGGTTTTCCAATTTTTCCTTGGCCATCACTGATAAGCTTTTCAGCTTCAGAAATTTTTCCGGTTAGCTCATTTAAATTATTTTTACCAAACATTAAACTATTCTTAAGATGATAAAATCCTATCAACCCCTGGCCTAAATTCAATAATTCACCAGCATAAAATATTATTGGCTTAAACACATGCTTATAACTAACTTCTGTATATAAAATTGTTGCGGTACCACAAAGCATTATCAACATACTCTTAGCTAATGGGTCTATGGATAGATATTGCTGTATATTGCCTATGAAATTAAGTTTATTATTAATAGATGCTTTTTCAGCAGAAGATACCTCATCCAACCCATTCATAGCAGCTTCTAAATTTCGCCCTCTTATTTCACTGGCAGACTCTAAAGCAAATTCCTTATTGTCATTGTCAAACTCTATTGCTTTATTAAGCTCAGCGCTTAAAGCATTTGATTTCTTATCCAAATAAATTTCCGCACCCACCCTAGCGAATATCAATGATGCTATAGAACCCATTACAACGTACTCATTGTTAAGTGGGAAAGGTAAGAAGGGCGCCATTGGCTTCAGAAAAATCAGCAACCTTCTGCTTGTGGTGTAAATTTGGTAAATCTCTATCGGCGCTTTAATAAGCTTTAATACCGACCCTGTAATGGATTGCCAGTTATGTGTTAATTCAGAAAGTTTTTTTTGGTCGCACCCTACAACGTCATTTAGAAAAAAACATGTATCTGTGTTTTTATAAACTTTCTCTGTGATAAACTTTGGCAATAAATCATTAACTGATTCATTTATATAGCCAGAAAAATAATTCATCAAGAATTCAGACGCTGAATATTTGAAGCTAAACAATAGTGACTCACATAATGCGCTCTTTAACCCTTCTAAGTCCGACCTTTTCACTGCCCACATAGGAGATGTATGCACCTCGTATTCTTGATTACGGTCAATCGCTAAACCAAATATCTCATTATAATAAACAGAAAGAATAAATTGCGTACTAACCAGTAGAATTGGTTTTATCCCATTTTTGCGTGGATCAAAAATTGAGCCTAACATTACTAAACTATTTTCAGAAAGCCCGCTTATAGCACTTAAAGATATATTTGTAAAAAACTCATAAAACCCCCATACAATACTTTTTCAAAAAGAACTATATATGAAAAAGCAAACAATTAAAAGCTCCAAGAGATCTATTCAAAAATCAGGGTCTTGATAATGACTAGGCGGGGCTATATTAGGTATTCTATCATTTAAAATGGCTTTAAACGATGGGCGCGATTTCACTAGCGCATACCACTCTTTTGCCGACTTGTTATACCCCCAAGGAACATCACCAACATAGTCAAGTACAGATAGCTGCGCTGCAGCGGCGATGTCGGCAATTGTCGCCTCTTCCCCACACAAGTATGCATTTTCTTTCCTCAAATATGCTATGTAGTCCAAATGATAATTGATGTTATTTTTCGCAGCTTGAATCGCTTGTGAATTTGGATAGCCCTGGCGCGACACTGTTTTGATAATTTTTTCATTCAAAATATACCTAGTAACCTCATGATAAAATTTATTGTCAAACCATTCGGTTATTCTGCGGACTCTCGCTCTAGCATTCAGGTCGGTGGGTAATAGCCTTTTCTGAGTATAAACTTCTTCTAGATATTCCGTAATCGAGGTATTTCCACTTAATGTAACTTTATCGCCAATTAGCACAACAGGTGTTTCGCACGCTGGGTTCATCTTTAAAAAGCTTTTTCTGCGCTGCCAGTATGGCTCATGGAATAATTCAAAACTCACGCCTTTTTCTTTGAGGATTATTCTTAATTTTCTAGAAAACGGGCACAGTGAGTAGTGATAAACTTCTAACGGATTCATACAGCCTCCGCTAGCTCTTCTGGCAGCTTAAACTTAACGTTCTCATTCAAACCAGTATCTTGGGTTTTAACAGTAATATCAGCTATTTCTTCAAGGCGCTCCAACACTTTTTCCAATAAAATTTCAGGAGCAGAGGCGCCAGCTGTAATGCCAATTTTTGTTTTTCCATCAAACCAACTAGATTCAATGTCCTCTCCGCCATTTATCAGATAAGATGGCTTACCAATCTCCTCACCTAAGTCCCTAAGCCTGTTAGAGTTAGAGCTATTATGCGAACCAATAACTAAAATTACGTCTACTTCTTGAGCTAACTTTCTAACAGCGTCTTGACGGTTTTGTGTTGCATAGCAAATATCGCGTAAATCCGGCCCTTCGATCATCGGGAACCGCTCTTTCAAATCATTAATGATATTTCTGGTGTCATCAACACTCAAAGTGGTTTGGGTAACGTAAGATAGTTTCTCAGGATCCTGCACTTTTATTTTAGCAACATCATCAACCGACTGCACCAAAATTACCCGAGACTTCACCCTGCCGCTAGTACCCTCAACCTCCGGGTGCCCCTCGTGGCCAATTAGGATAATCTCCCTCCCCTTCTCTTCATGTTTTTGAGCTTCCTTATGAACCTTACGCACCAATGGGCACGTGGCATCTATAACCTCTAAATCTCTAAGCTTAGCATCATTTTCCACTTTCTCTGCCACACCATGCGCAGAAAATATGGCAATTGCGCCAACTGGAACGTCTGTGACTTCATCCACAAAAACCGCCCCTTTTCGCCTTAGATCTTCAACAACATACTTGTTATGAACTATTTCATGCCTAACATAAACTGGAGCTCCATATTTTTTCAAGGCTCGCTCCACAATCTCAATAGCCCTTTCCACACCTGCACAAAAGCCCCTAGGCTTAGCTAATAATATATTTAAAACTTTTTTTGACATTGGATCACTTAAATTTTTACATGCTGATTTTAAATAAAATTGTTAATCTTATCCAGTTAAATCTTGCGGGCGATGATAATTTTGATAATATCACCTGTTTGATTCGTTTGGTTAAAGACTTTTGCTATGAAAATCCCAGATCATATAGCTATTATTATGGACGGAAATGGAAGGTGGGCAAGTAGATTACTGCTACCCAAGAAAGCTGGGCATAAGAAAGGCGCACAGATAGCCAAGCAAGTAGTGGTGGATTGCAAAAAGCTAGGTGTAAAATATCTAACACTTTATACTTTTTCTTCAGAGAATTGGTCACGCCCGAAGGATGAAGTTGTAGATTTAATGAACCTACTCCGAGAGTATTTATCGTCTAGCGCGCAAGAGTTGATTAAGCAGAATGTGAAAATTAGGTTTATAGGAAAGAGGTCAAGCTTGGATGCAGATATCCAAGAGCTTATGCACAAGGTAGAAGAAGAGTCCAAGCACCATGCATTTACTCTTGTGCTCGCAATAAATTATGGCGGGCATGATGAACTACGCGATGCAGCCACAGCCTTTGCAAAGTATAAGCAGCAAAATCCTGATGCCAATACTAATGACTTTGAAAATTTTCTATATACAAAAGACATTCCCAACCCAGACCTTTTAATCAGAACGGGAGGCGAACTAAGAATCAGCAACTTCTTATTGTGGCAAATGGCCTACACAGAGCTGTATTTTACCGACACCATGTGGCCAGAGTTTACTGAGAAGGATTTAATAAAAGCTGTAGAGGATTATTCAAGCAGAGAAAGAAGATATGGAGGAAGAAACTCATGAGCAATAAATTAGATGTTTTTGATAAAACTCATTTATCACAAAGAGCTATAACTTCAGCCATACTTATTCCTCTTGCGATTTTGATATTTTTTCTTGGCGGAATTGTATTCACAATTACCTGCATGGTAATTTCTGTATTCATGGCGTATGAGTGGGCTAACATGGTAGGGCCAGAAAATCGTAAATGGCAGCTAATTGGCATCTTTTACATAGTTGTGCCGCTTATTTCTCTGATTCATTTAAGAGCATTAGATGATGGTCTAATTCTGGTCTTGTACCTATTCTCATGTGTTTGGGCGACAGATATAGGGGCTTACATGTTTGGCATTTTAATAGGTGGCCCAAAAATTGCACCCAGCATAAGCCCAGCCAAAGTTTGGTCTGGAGCATTGGGAGGCGTAATGATGGCGGTGCTTGTCTCCGCATTTTTCGTGGCGTTCAACTTACTACCTTCTAAATCTTTTATCTACGCTTCCATGGCGCTTTCCATCTTAGGGCAAATCGGCGACTTTACTGAATCTTATTTTAAACGGATCTTTAATATTAAGGATTCTGGTAGTATAATACCAGGACATGGCGGGGTTCTGGATAGGTTCGACAGCATAATCACCACCGCGCCCACCTTAAGCTTATTGATGTATTTTGGTATACTTGCATGAAGAAAGTTATTAATATTTTAGGCGCTACCGGCTCAATTGGTGATAGCGCCTTCTCTGTTATCCGCGAACACCCTGATAAATACGAGGTAGGTGTAATTGCAGCAGGAAGTGATGTACAAAAACTTATTAGACTAGCACTGGAATTCAAACCAAAAGCCGTAGCGCTTTTTGACGATGCAAAGCACCCTGAGCTCAAAGAGGCATTTTCTGGCAGCGGTGTTGATATTTTTTCTGGAGAAGCTGGAGTAATAGAATCTGCCTCTATTCGCGCTGATATTACGCTGTCTGCAATTTCTGGATTTGCTGCACTCAAGCCAACACTTGCTGCAATTGGAAATTCCAAAACTATAGCTCTTGCCAATAAAGAAAGTTTAGTATGCGCGGGCAATTTGGTGCTAGAAAAAGCTTTAGCTCACAACACAAAGATAATCCCCGTAGATTCCGAGCATAACGCTCTGTTCCAAGTATTTGAAAGTAATAATGCCGATAAAGTAGAATCAATAACTATAACTGCATCTGGTGGAGCATTTCGTAACTTAAGCCTCAAAGAAATGGAAGACGTTACTCCAGAGATGGCATTGAAACACCCCAATTGGTCTATGGGCCCAAAGATAACTGTAGACTCTGCAACACTAGCTAATAAGGGGCTAGAGTATATAGAAGCATGCGTGCTATTCCCTGTTTCTGCAAACCAGGTTAAGGTACTTGTGCATACAGAATCAATAATACACGGCATGGTAAGCTATAAAGATGGCTCGGTACTTGCGCATCTTGCAGAACCCGATATGCGCGTTCCAATAGCTTATGCTTTTGCGCACCCCCAAAGATTAGAAATATCTCATAAGGGTTTAGACCTAGCACAAATTGGAAAGCTTAGTTTTGCAACCCCAGACCATTCCCGCTTTCCTATGCTCAAGCTCGCTCAAGATTGCATGGCTGCTGGCCAAGATGCCAGGATCGCTTTTAATGCTGCAAACGAAGTGGCTGTAAGTTCTTTTTTGAACAACAAAATAAAATTTTTAGATATAAACAAATTGACTGACGCTTGTGTAAATTCTCGCAAAGGCGCCTATTTTAGGGATGTAAAAGATATTTGTGAATATGACTCTTATATAAGAATCCTAGCATCTGAAAAAATTTCATCTTTATATGTTGTTTATTAACAACTTTTTACTTGCAAAACAATTTTAAAAACGATATAATTCCGTCACAACATTTTACCTAGGGGTATAAAATTATGACAGAAAATACAACAGCTATTGGCGGTTTTAACCAAGAAGTTACAACAGAATTCATGCAAACTCTTTTGAGCCAACATGCTCCAAAATTTGCAGAATTTTTAAATGGCAGAGAAGCTACAGAAGAAGAACTAGCAGCTTATGTTAAACTAGCAGGCCTTAGCCTTCAAGTGCTTGGCAAGACAGGTTTTGAAGTAAGCGATGTGTTGGAAATGTTCGCTGCATATAAAGCTGAGGAAGTTGTTAAAGTTGAAGCTCCTACTCAAGAAGTTGTTGCTGAAGCTACAGAAACTCCTGCTGAAGAAGTTGTTGCTGAAGCTACAGAAACTCCTGCTGAAGAAGTTGTTGCTGCTAATGAAAACACACCGTGTGAAAGCAAATGCGCTCCTAATTGCAATAATCAAACTAGTGATGAATTAGTTCCTACACAAACACCACAAACAGACCTACTTGCATAAGGATTGTATCTTTATTGATGGTATTAATAGGCGGGGGAAACTCCGCCTATTTTTTTAATGTATAGTTAACCTTAGCTTGGTGTAAGAAATGGGAAAAAAGTACGTACCTAGTTATATAGCTAATTCAACTACAAAAAAGGCACGGTTTTTGCTTTAATTGTCATTCCGCACGCAGTTCAGGAATCTTAAGATCCCAAGCAATAGCGAGGATGACTAAGAGGTGGAGATTTGTTGTATTTTTCATAGCCATTTT
>JAJTHY010000072.1 GCA_021298045.1 Candidatus Jidaibacter sp. | reverse complement strand
AGCGGCCATTGTTGCGATGTTATAGTAGTACCATCACCACTTGAGGAGCCTTTTGGTGATGTTGTAGTCTAAGGGGTCAGCATCAAATTTTCTATGTTCGTATCTTCCCACATTGGGATTTTTTTAAAAATTGCCTGCAATTTGGAAAAACCCATGGCTCCTCTCGTGTTAACACCTTTAGTACAAGTCTTTGTCATTCCATCAACCCCGCCTGAGAGGAATGTCTGCAAATAAAAAGACAGCGAGCTATCTCTCCTATCTCTCCTATCTATCCTATCCCCATATTCATGCTTTGGCATATTCTCAGCAAAGTGGTTTCTCCAAGACTCTGCGCATTCCCCAGCTTTCATAGGGATAAGCCTTTTTAATCCAGCATTTGCACAAAAAGACAACACACCAATAGGATATCTATTGCAAGCAAAATTAGAAATAGTCATATTCTTCGATGCCAAAAAGAGCACTGCTGCTAACAAATTTCTATTATAAACAAAATTAGAAGTAGGCATATTCGATGCCAAAAAGACCACTGCTGTTAACAAATTCAT
Source organism: Candidatus Jidaibacter sp. (assembly GCA_021298045.1). GTDB lineage: Bacteria > Pseudomonadota > Alphaproteobacteria > Rickettsiales > Midichloriaceae > JAJTHY01. The sequence continues at coordinate 7,031 of JAJTHY010000072.1, read as the reverse complement.
TGTGGCTTGTTCTTTAGCTCGCTCTTTTATTTGTTCAAAATTGTCTTTTATTTCTACGTACTTCTTTTCCACCTGGCACTTTACTCGCGTAATTTTCTTGTTAGTTTGTTTAGCTGCGTCAGCAAGCAGGTTTGAAATATTAGGCCCCCCCATCTCAGGGTCGAAATATTCTCGCTCCATAGGTGAATAAAGACTAACTAATCTTGGCTCACTAGCCGGCCTTTCATCTTTTAATTTTTTCACCTCTGGCGCTTCTTTTGGCGCTTTTGGCACCGCTGTCACTTCCGCCGTAACTTCGTTCAGCCCTTGTCCTGGAACCTCTTGCGCCTCTTGCGCCTCTTGCACTTTTGGCATTTCCTCTTCAAACACCTCTTCTACATCAGGATGCTTACCAACTACACATCTGCCAGCAATGCGCTTAAAGCCATTATTTTTTTTAAGCATTGCATTAAGCTGCTCATCTGTTAGCTTCTGAGCGTAATGTACCCCATCTTTACACCACCTAACAATCGTCTCACCATGCTTGTGATATATACAATAACCACCAGCACTGATCGCTGTTGTAGCCAATGCTGCCATAAATATTTTTAGTGCTTTTTCTGGTTCTTCTTGAGCATAGTGTACCATCGCACCGCCGCCAACTATTGCGACTTTGACCAATAAATGTGCAGCACCAACAGAAACAATTCTGCTTCCCGCTTTCACAACTTGTTGAGGCATCCCAAACTTCTCGGCAATTTTTTGCATCTGTGGGTCAAGCATACCAGCGATACTAGGGCTTAAAAAGGCTTCAGGAGAGAAGCTCCCTCTGAATGAAGCAAGCACACCCCCCGCAGCACCTGCAAAAGCAGCATGAACCAAAAGTTTCTTATCTTCACTAATTCCGAATTTAACAGCAATAATCTCCCCTGCAACATTCCCAGCTGACATAGCAACAATCCCATTTCTAAGTGCGGATGTCATGGTTTGCAAAACCTCAGCTCCCAAAACATTCTGCGCAAACGGAACTAAGGCTGCAATAGCCATTTCTAAAGGTATTCCGGATTGTTCACATAAAGCATTTGCAACAACTAAAGCGATGTCATTAGCCAGCGGATCTCCACCAGTAGCTGCAACAACAATAGTACGCAGATCAGATTCTTCTACTGCATACCCAAATTGTCTTTGCACTGCTTGCACCACACCCTCTTGAACAGCTAGATTCACATCCCCGCCTGATGCAATGAAAACACCCAAAAGTCTTAAAGCTTTCTCAATATATTTGCGCCATTCTTCTGGAATCATATTCCATACATAAGTTAATGGCTGCTCTATAAATGTCTCGCCATATCGCCCTCTGAATTCAGAGTCTTTGTATATATCCCAAGCAACTTTTTTACCTTTGTAGGCGGCACATATAAGCACGATGTTGGCGGCAGAGCTCAGAGCGCCACGCATCACTGCAAATCTACCAAGCTCATAAAAAAATCTACCTGTAAATGAAAAGAGATTAATAGCCGTAGAAGCAGCTGCAATTGACATATATATTCTCAATAAAAATACATTTCACGTACTATATCATTATCATAACCATTTGCATAGCAAATTTTCAAAAATATGCAATTATCTGATACAATATGGCCCAACCACCTTATTTTTATATAAAAACCCACATCACCCTATCATTTGCATGGCATTTTTTCAAGGCTAGATGCAACTGTTCAATTTAGAATGGGTTTTGGTATTATCCATAACTCGGGTTATTACAACACTGCGATAGAGAGAGCATGAATTTTTTGCATTATTCCACCAAGCTTTTGGTAAACAAGCCTGTGGCATTCAAGCCTTGTAAGTCCATCAAAGGCATGGCTTTTTATTGTAACTTTAAAATGGCTTTCGCCCTGCTCAAATCCAGCATTGCCAATGTGCCCTTGATGCTGATATGATTCATCAATCACTTCAAGCACAGTTGGAGCGAAAGAATTTTGCAGAATACCTTCTATACGTTCTCGCATCAACGGTCGTACAAAGTGCCTTCTACTTCATAAGGCTGCTCTAATTTTCCTTTGACCCCACAAGCTGTTAAAGCAAGTAAAGAAAATGCTAAGAGTAAGGATTTTAAAATTACATTCATGGTAAAAAACTTAAAAGTGTTATGCGATCTGAGCGTAGCAATTATTTTTATAATCTCAAGAACTTAGTGAATTAAAATCAATTTTATCGCCCTATAAATTGATTAGCGCCTTCACTCGCATACCTTGAAGTATGCATGCCTAATTCTCCTTCGTGATCATCGTCATACTCTGCGCTCTTTTCCTCGGCATCTTCATTAACCACCACCATATCCACATCGCTTAAAGCCTTGTCAAAGTCACGTTTTAGCCCCTGCTTTGCCACATCTTCTTCCACAAGTTTAGAATAAAAAGAATGAAAAGCTTCCTCTACTAATTCACGATCCATCTTCAAAAATATTTTGAAACACTCTATTCTTTTTTGCTCATTAAGTTTTTCAAGCTCAGCAAGAGTGCAGGTATGATACAAAAAGCATCTAAAAGCTGATACATTGCTGCTGCTTAACATATGCCAAGAAAGCTCTGGAAATTTTTTGATAATAAAGTTTAAAGCATCAACATTATGTTTAACAGCTGCTTGGCCAAAAAGTTGATAATCATTCTGAGAAAAAAGCTTTATTATAATAGGTTCCGGATATTGAGATAGGATTGCTTCAAGCTCCTCATACGCATTTCTTTCAAAACATTTTTCCACCATCGCTATGGAAAGCTTAGGATACCGCCTTCCTTTCTTACTTTGATTATCAGTTAACTTACGCCTTTTTAACTTGGGCTTAGCTTCGTTATCCTCCACCGAATCATCCCAGCGAACTCTTTTTTTCATCTGATTTTCGCCTTGCAACATAAGATCCTTTAACCATTTGTTAACTATTTTAGTCGGAAACTACAAGATAAGCAATAAAGCTGCAATACATTATATTACTTATATAAAAAGAAAAGCAAGTAAAGCAAGGAACCCTGGTAATCCTCATACTCGCCGACATCATGGTTGTAGCCCAGGTAAAATCTGAGCTACAAGCCGCTTAATTATATCTGGACCCTACAATTTCCTATCTCTCATTTAATCCCGAACTCGCGTTTAAAAGCCATGATGAAGATATTAACATTTCTTCCGGTATTGATGAGAAAGCTAAATACTCATCAAGCAAAAGATATAGCTAATTCAAGTGCAAAAATGGCTATGAAAAATACAAAAGATCTCTGCTTCCTAGTCATCCTCGCTATTGCTTGGGATCTTAAGATTCCGCAACAAGTGCGGAATGACAATTAAAGCAAAAACCGTACATTTTTTGTAGTTGAATCGTCTATAATACTAAATCACTGGCAAGCCAAGCATTCCTCATAATTGGTGTTCGAAGCTTCTGCATGCTGCTGCCCACCTTTCAATTGTGGCGTTAACTTCATCTCTAGCTGAATTGCAGATTTCTCTGTCTTAGTTGAAACCTTATCTGCACGCTGAATGGATTTAGACCTACAGTAATACAAACTCTTAACACCTTTCTTCCAAGCCATGAAATGCAGCATATGCAAATCTTTCTTGTGGATATCCGCAAGGACAAATACGTTAACTGATTGCGCTTGGTCGACATAAACAGCACGGTCAGCGGCGAGGTCAATAACCCAGCGCTGATCTATTTCAAATGCAGTTTTGAAAACGTTTTTTTCGTCATCACTTAAGAAATCCAAGTGCTGTATCGACCCCTCATGGGTCATAATGGAAGACCAAACATCATCAGTATCATGCCCCTTATCTTTCAACAATTGAGTCAAATGTTTATTACGCACATTAAAAGAACCAGTCAAGGTTTTCTGCGTAAAAGTATTTGCATTATATGGCTCTATCCCAGGAGATGAGTTACCAGCAATTATCGAAATAGATGCTGTAGGAGCAATGGCAGTTTTATTGGTAAACCTTTCCATCAAACCTGCATCAACCGCATCTGGGCATGCGCCTTTTTCAAGTGCGATATCATGAGATGCTTTACCGGCATGAGCATGTATATGTTTAAAAATTTTATTATTCCAAGCCTTAGCCATTGCCGATTCAAAAGGAATTTTCTTTGATTGCAAAAATGAGTGAAAGCCCATAACACCAAGGCCAATACTACGCTCGCGATAAGCTGCATATTTTGCGCGCTCCATACTAGTTGGGGCCTTCTCGATAAAGTCATCCAGCACATTATCTAAAAACCTCATGGTGTCTTCTATAAATTGTGGATTATCTTTCCATTCATCAAAAGTTTCTAAGTTCAGGGAGGATAAACAACAAACGGCGGTGCGCTCCTTATTCAAATAGTCTGGCCCAGTCGCGAGCGTTATCTCAGCACATAGGTTAGAAGTTTTTACATCCATACCATGGTATTTGTAACTTTCTGGCTTTAATTTGTTTACTGTATCAATAAACAATAGATAAGGTTCGCCAGTTTCTACACGCGCAAGCAACAGTCTTATCCAAATATCTCTAGCCTTCACTATCGACATTACTTCATTATTGTGCGGGCTCTTGAGCTCCCAAGGATCATCATTTTCAACCGCTTTCATAAAGTCGTCTGTTATAACAACACCATGGTGCAGGTTTAAAGCTCTACGATTTGGATCTCCACCCGTTGGACGTCTAAGCTCTATAAATTCCTCGATTTCTGGGTGCCAAACTGGCAGATAAACAGCTGAGCTGCCACGCCTTAAGCTACCTTGAGAAATCGCAAGCGTTAAACGATCTTGCACGCCAATAAATGGAACAATGCCAGATGTCTTACCATTACCTTTTACCTTTTCACCAATCGAGCGTACATTACCCCAATAGGTGCCAATGCCACCACCACGAGATGCTAGCCATACATTTTCATTCCAAACATCAACAATGCCTTCTAGGCTATCACCCGTTTCATTAAGAAAGCATGATATTGGCAGGCCCCTATCTGTACCACCATTACTTAAAATAGGGGTAGCGGGCATAAACCACATCTTACTTATGTAATCGTAAATTCGCTGTGCGTGAGCATCATCATCGGAATAATAATGAGCAACCCGTGAGAAGAGCTCCTGAAAATTTTCACCTTTATATAAATACCTGTCAGCCAAAACCGCCTTGCCAAAGTCGGAGAGAAGATCGTCTCTGGAAAGGTCTATCTGAACATTATTTGGTCTATTTTTCATTGGGAAATGCTCTATTTTAACCGTATTCTTCATGAATTCACTCTGTAAAAATCGTTAAAAGCTATACTATATATAGTGATGCATTTTGCAATACTATTTATTTCACTACTAGATATAGTTTGCTATTGACTTTTAACTAGCACGTACCGTGCCAAAATTTAAGAAGAGTGATTTTGTAAGAATTGCGACAGCTTAAGCATATCAGTCCACATGAGTTTTTTCTTATATTGTTGCCTGAGTAAATATGATGGATGAAAAATAACAGCAGTTTTTATCGGGCTATCTAAATATTCATTAGTGTAGTTATAAAATTCACTTCTAAGCTGGTGCATGTTGATTTCTGCTGTAAGCAAAGATTCCACAGCTGTGCTGCCAACCAGTACAATAAGCTTAGGCTTTACTAAGGCTATGTGTTTTTCAACAAATGGGCGGCAGATTTTTATTTCAGCAGCCGTTGGTCTACGGTTTGCTGGTGGTCTCCAGAATACTGTATTGGTTATGTATACATCACTACGGCTAAGGCCAATAGAGCGCACTATGTTATCTAGTAACTTGCCGCTTTGCCCGCAGAAAGGGATCCCCTTCTCGTCTTCGTTCGCGCCAGGTGCTTCGCCAATAAACATAATTTCAGCACTTGCGCTACCATCTGAAAATACAGTATTCTTAGCGGTTTTTTTAAGATCGCATCCATTGAAATTCTGCACGATCTCCCTTAGCTGCATTAGATCTTTAGCGCTATCAGCGAGTGTTTTCGAGTCAGCTACGATATTACTACTTTTCTTTTCGGGACCGTTTTCTAATATCTTGGCTTCAACGGATGCGTTGCTTGGCTCATTTTCAAGGAAAGCATCCACCCCGGCCTCAGTAAAGTATTTGATGTAGTTGCTAAAATCTTTCATAACCCAATATGCCAAAAGCTGATGATTTGTCAGAAAGTATTAATACTCCTGCCAAGCCATAAAAGCAAGAATGCAATATATATTAGACCAAAAAAGCTCTGGTACTGTTGGCTAAAGCTTTTTGTTTAGGTAGGTCTATCTTACTTATCTCCGCTTAGCTTCTGTTATCTGTTCAATTTCTTTCGCAGCTTCTACCACCTTCTCAGCTATTTTGCGCACTTCTTTTATAACATTTTCTGATGCTAAACTATTTTTAACATCTTCTGATGCGATTAAAGTTATTTCATTTTGAAAACTATTTATTGCATTAGCATAATTATTAGAAGAGGCATTAGCGTGTTCGGCACTTCGATAGTTATTTTCAGAATAATCCTTCATCTTCCCTACACCTTCAACTGAGAGACAGAAAGCAGCACCTGCAACGAGCTGTGCGGCAGCAAGTTCAGGTATAATAATCCCCGCACCTACAATAACTCCAAAATTTAGACACAATACCCCAACAGCAACTACAAAAGCAGCAGCTGCAACCAACATTAATGCATAAGATGCACATATCTGTGCTGTAGCTTTAGCAGTTAGCAACTGAATTTGTCTATTGTTTTTATCAACACTCATACCTTGATTTCTTAACTCTGTAATTTTTTCCTGAAATTCATCCCCAGCAAATATCTCACTCACTTTATTCGCAAAATCTTTAGCATTCTCGCAAATTTTTATGGCGTTTTTGTAAAATGATATCTTTCTTTCATAGAGATTTGATAATTCACCTTTAGTTTGTTGAGGCAACATACTCCCCGACATCATGGTTGAAAGCATGGTAATATCTGGGCTGCAAGCCGCTTAATTATATCTGGACCCTGCATTATTAACTCTTTTAACCAGTCTATGCCCCATCTGAAGTAAGAATATTCATGGCATTTATATT
>JAJTHY010000140.1 GCA_021298045.1 Candidatus Jidaibacter sp. | reverse complement strand
TAGGCCTTGCAACGAAAAGAGGCGTGAAGAGATTGTTGCCATAGCGGGAAGACTTTTTATTAGTAATGGACTGCAAGCAACTACTATGGAGCATATTGCAAGGGAACTCGGGATTTCCAAGCTTACACTTTATTCGCGTTTTAAGAGCAAGGATGACCTTTTTGCCGCTGTAATTGAGAATAAAAGCAAGCAGTATATTCCCAACTCATTTTTTGGTAATGTTGATAAACTTCCGATTGAGGAGTCGCTCTATAAAATCGTTTATGGTTTGATGAAATTAATCACAAGTAGTGATGCTAGAAACATGGAGCGTATGTTAATAGCTGAATCAAATAATAATCCCAGCCTTATGATGATCTTTTATAGATCTGGTCCTGCGAGAGTAAAGGCAATGATTACAGACTATCTGGAAAGATTGCATAAAGAGAAAAAGCTTAACATATCAGATGCTGTTTATTCGGCTAACTTATTAGGATCATTAATAAAAGGGTCAGATATTTATTCTCGAATCAATATGGGGATCACCCCAAAACCAACGAAAGCGGAAATAGAAGATTATTGCAAAAAGGTGGTTGCTTCTTTTATTAAAATGCATTCCTAGGGGATGATTAGAATTTTAAGCAATCCCAGAGCGCTATGCTACTTATCACTTCTCTATCGGTGTATCCTTGCCATTTGTAAGATATAAAGCAATTGCAGAAGTTAGTCCTGCTATAGAGACATCTGCAAAAACTCCATTTACTCCTAAAATAGCGCTAGAACTTAAATAATCATGTCTTGCTTTGTAGCTAAGATAAAAACTTAAACCACCTACTAAAAGAGCGCATAAAGCCTGCCATAATTTATTTGTTTTAGCTTCTTGAGCAGTTTGGGTAGTGGGTTTTGTAGCAGCTTGAGTAGTAGTTTGGGTTTGGGTAGTTTGATTAGTTTCGGTCCCATTCCCACCATGGTTAAGTGTATCTTTGAGTTCTTCTTGGGTAGCTGCCTTAACAGGAATGATTGTATTAAAGGTGCCATTAGGTTGAAGCACCATAAAGCCCTTCTCAATGGAAATTAAAGGCTTTTTATCTTTTTGCAATTTTTCATTAAAGGCAATTTCCCAAGTTCTGTATTTTTTTGGTTTAAAGAATGGAGTATTATAAGCACTATTGGCCCCCTTATCATACTTACCTTTAATACCACTTATAACCTTGGCCGAATTGGTTGCGGCTCCAAATGCTCCTTCATCAGTATTACGGTTGCCGCCATTAGCATCGTTCCCAGGAATTGAGAAACCATCTCCCGCTACAATTTTGGCTTTTTTACATTTGCTAAAATCATCACCTTTTTCTTGAAATTCTTCTGCTTTAGCATATTGGCAGGCTTTTGCGCGTGTAATAGAATCTTTGATCTCTGTGTAAGGTCTAACGCGATATTTAAGACGTCCAAATGTTTTTTGTTCCAGTTCGCATTCCTCATAGGGATCAAAGATGATGGTATCTATGTTGCCAAGTAGCTTATGATTTTTTTCTAGCATTTTTTGAAGAGCATTATTTAGTTGATCTCCCATTCGGAACGCTCCAGCAAATGCTCCGCACCCAAGGCCTGGTAATGTTAAAACGAGTTTTTTTCCTTTCTCACCAGCCCTTTGGCTTGCTCTAACTAAAAGAGGTAATAGTCTTTCCTCTAATATCACATAATATTCATCGAAATTTGTTTCCGCACCTATAAGCTCTCCATTTTTCATTTCGCCTTCTTTTCTCACAATCCGCTTGCGATCGGGGTTAATCTCACTTCCCTTACCTTGAAGCGCAAGGATTGGTGAGGACACAATCATTGCTAATTGTTCAAATGGCTCCTCATATACCTTAAGATCACTCCAATCACCTCCGCCCCATCTACCATTATCATAGGTTGAAACATCGTACATTATACCAACAGAACACAAAATTTCGTATTCAGTGGAATTCCATGTATCTTGACCAATCTTTACACTCTCAGCACATATGAACGGTTTCTTTGTGCCTAGCAATGCTTGAAGCAATTCCTCGGATGTTAATTTTTTTGCTTCTTTACCCAAATATTTAGAACAATAGTCAGTAAGGTTTTTGCCAGCAGTTTTTGTATCATTTTGTAAATCTGCAGCATACTGCTGCACTCTTTCCCACGCGGCTTGAGAGAGTACGATATCGATAGGATTGCTTTGATTTGTTTGCTTCATTACATCTAATATGTTGATTTAAAAGAAATTATATACAAATAATTCTGTATTTTCAAACCAAATTACGACTAAAATCATAATATCCACACTCTTTTGCTATCGCGAGCATCCCCTCTTTATAAGTTGGATAGGTCCAATTAAGCAATAATTCTCTTTTAATTTTGCTATTGCTGACACGCTTGCTTTGAGAATAAAAACTAAGCCCCATTTCTGTAAGCGCAGCTTCTTCAAGTAGAATTGGTGCGGGTGGGGTGATACCAAGTAACTTGCAAGCAAATTCCGAAACCTCTCTTGAATTGCAGGGATAATCATCCGCCAAATTGTAAATGGAACCAGCGTTGGGTGATACCATAGATGCTGTTAAAGCTTTTACTATATCGTCCACATGAATACGAGAAAAAATCACATCTGGCTTATCGATGATTTTCAATCTACCGGAGATAGCGCTTTCTAGTTGACTTCTGCCTGGCCCGTAGATACCAGAGAGTCTCAGGATGTGAGATGGGACCCCCTCTAAACCCAACCACTGGCTTTCAGCGAGTAATCTAGCCCTTGCAACTTGCGCTCCAACACTCACCATAGATTCTTCATTTACCCATTCGCCTTTATGATCTCCGTATACTCCGGTGGAAGAAAGGAAGCCTAACCATTTAAGGTTTTTTAGCTTTGCAATTTGTCGGGAGAATCGCTCATAAATAATATCACCTTTATCTTTTGGTGGAATTGAGATCAGGATATGGGTAATATCATCGGGAAGTACGAGTAATGAATCCAGATTATACATTGCAACTTTACCTAAGCTACGCTCTGATCTGCTGGTGCCGGAGAATATCCAATCACCAGAGTTGCTAAGCGAAGTAACTAACCTAGCAGCAGTGTATCCAAGGCCAAAGCAAAATAAATGCTGATTCATTTAATTTCTGGTTCCTCCAATCGCTTTAATTTAAAGAATTTTAAGGAGTCTATGAGGTTATAAAATTTTTCAAAAAGCCTAGCTGAAATTGCGTTAATAGTTGTGTTAAATGAAGTATCTATAGGATCAAATAAAAGAACCAAAGCTGTAATCAATGCAATTGCTTCTGTACCTACGCCCAAATATTGCTCAATTAAAGGAGCAATTATAAATACCGAGCCACCTGGCACACCCACAACTGCAAACATCATCACTGCAAAGAAAAAAGAAAATGGTAAAAATTCCTGATAACTCGGCACAGGGGAGCCATATAAAGTAATGCAGCTGAGTATTATTATGTTCATGCCAATTGCAGTGCCAACCAGGTGTATGTTCACAGTTGCCGGCACAAAAAGCTTGGCAATAGATTTATCAGTTAAAATCTTTTCCGCACAAGAGATTGTAACTGGCATAGTTGCTGCGCTAGAAAAAGTAGAAAATCCAGTGATAGTAGCAGGTATAACTTTACCTAAAATACTAACAGATTTTTTCGCTTTAAAACCACTTGCAATTGTAAGTAGAATTATGACATAACAGAGTTGCGCGAGTATAAAATTCAAAAGAATTTTGCCGTATCCTGCAGCTGAAGTTTCCAGCACGCCTTCGTGTTGAATTTTTATAGCAAAACCCAGAATAAGAAATGGCAAAAGCGGTATAACCAAAAATCTTAGTAGCAAATTACATATGCCCTGCGCTCTTTCCAAAGTATTTTCCATATATCCAGAGGTGGAAAAACTAAGTGCAATTCCAAGGATGAAGCCCAAGAACAAACCATGAGTATTGGAGATAATCTGGAATTCGGCAACCGGGTAAAGCGGAATGAGCTCGTGCTTTATTGGGGCGATAAAATGGTGGTTTGGATAGCTAGAGATTAAATGAAAAAAACCATACCCAAAAGAAACAGCTATAAAGTTAGATGCAAAGACAAATAAAGTTAACAACAAAAAGTATTTCAATGCCTTTTTGCGCATTTGCATTAGCGCCCTAGCTACAAAAACAATGATGAAAAACGGTAATACCAAAAGTATGCAAGATTTAATCGCAAGGCTCACCGAAAGTAAAAAGCGCTTTGTGGTTAGGTCTAAAGTAGTGCCAAATGAAAATACCGAACAAAGTATGGAGATTAAAATTATCGGCATAATTAATTGTTTTATTTGTGATAATGATTTTATTGTCTTCATGTTGTACTTAATAAATACCTTCAATTACTTCACCACTCTAATGTATTGTGGATCTGAGTTCCATAAAAAACTTGTCCTACAAGATCGATTAGGTATAATGGGATACCTTATGTGGAGGAATTAATGAATAACCTAGGATACTTGCCAGACGTTTTAACTTTGCTCTCGGTTTCTGTGGTTAACGTTGTTTTATCTAGAAGGCTTAAATTAAGCCCTGTTTTAGGTTATCTTATTCTTGGTGCTGCTATTGGGAAATTTGGTTTTGATCTTATAAAGGAACCTTCTTACGCGCATAATATATCGGAATTTGGTGTGGTCTTTCTGCTCTTTGCTATAGGGCTTGAGCTTACGTTTGAGCGGTTGATCCACATGCGATGGTTTGTATTTGGCTTTGGTGGCGCTCAGTTAATTGTGAGCTCGATTGCGATTGGATATATACTATTTAAATTTTTTGGGTTTAGTGCAACTGTTGCTGTTTTTGTGGGCTCAGCGTTATCACTTTCTTCAACTGCGATTGTATTGCAGGTGTTATCGGAAAATAAACTGCAGTCTACTCAGGTAGGTAGGCTTTCGCTTTCTATACTATTGATGCAAGACTTTGCCGTTATTCCATTATTAGCCTTGCTTCCAATTTTAAGCGCCTCTTCAGATGGTGGGCAAAGCTTACTCAGCGCATTAGGCATCTCTGCGCTTAAAGCATTAGTTGCCGTTGTGTTAATTACAATAGCTGGAAGGCTTTTATTGCGTCCGTTTTTGAGGATAATTGGTTCTGCAAAGTCTGAAGAAGTTTTTATAGCCACAACACTTTTGATAGTTTTAGGTGCTGCATTGCTTACTGCAGAAGCCGGTCTATCTACTGCTATGGGTGCGTTTATAGCAGGTATTTTAATTGCCGAAACAGAATACAGGCACCGCGTGGAATTAAGTATAATGCCGTTTAAAGGGTTGCTATTAGGATTATTCTTCTTATCTGTAGGAATGTCTATAGACTTCCATTTTATAATGGATAATGCTGCATCGGTTACGGCCACTGCGTTAGGACTAATTTCCATAAAAGCTGTAATAATATTTTTACTTTGTAAGATATTTAAATTTAGGCTTGGGGCATCTTTGCATTCTGCATTGTTGATCTCTCAGGGTAGTGAGTTCGCCTTTATTCTATTTAGCATAGCGGCTACTCAAAATGTTCTCTCACCTCAGACAGCGCAATTCTTGCTGGTTGCGGTTGCCATCAGTATGGCTGTAACACCGCTGCTTTCTGTAATAGGTAGTAAACTTGAAAACAAACTTGATTGGGCTGAAGAGCTGGATAAACACAATGAATTTAAGGGAGTCAGTGATCTTGACTCGCATATAATCATCTCTGGCTTTGGTAGAGTTGGTAGAGTTATAGCTTATATGCTTTCGGAATCTCAATTCAATTACATTGCTGTGGACAGCAACCTTATGTTAGTTAAAAAAGCGAGATCCAAAGGGTTTCCAGTATATCATGGCGATCTGGCTGACATAGATGTGTTGCGCTCAGTTGGGGCCGAGCGTGCTAGATGCGTTATTCTTACGATGACGGATAAAGAGTCTTTGCGGAAGGCGATTAAAACTATATCTCATCACTATCGTGATTTAGAGGTTATTACTAGAGCGGAAGATTTCCGCCATGGCAGAGGGTTGAAAAAACTTGGTGCTACCTATGCTGTGCCTTCAACAATTGAAACAGGCTTGCAACTTGGTGGATCATTGTTAAAAAATTTGGGCGTTGCAGAGCATAATATATTCGATATCAAAGATGTGTTCCGCAGGAACGATTATTCGTTCACTGAGGAGATAGAGCTATTTAGTGGAATGGCACCATCCAAGAAAACGGATAGTGAGTAGTTTCTAATCCTTTATATGAAAACATAATTGTGTTTAATACAGGATTGATTTTTTCACAGGCTGTATCTAGTGCTTGCATATTAGGTGCTTTAAACTATTATGTTTTTCAGATCTTATAATTATATGCGGTTTATGGCTAAAGAAGAGTTAATTGAATTTAGAGGCAAAGTATTGGAGCTTCTTCCTAATGCGACATTTCGCGTAGAGCTTTCTAATGGGCATCAGATTATTGCTTACACATCTGGTAAAATGCGTAAAAACAGAATTAGAGTCTTGGTTGGAGATGATGTTACCGTAGAGATGACCCCATACGACCTTTCTAAAGGTAGAGTAACCCACCGTCACAAAGTTGGTGCACTTGCTGCTGCCGATGCAATGGATACTACGCCAACGCCTCAATCATGAATAAACTTATTTTAGCATCATCTTCCCCTAGAAGGTTAGATTTGCTGAAGCAGGTTGGCATTACACCAAATGAAGTTTGCCCAGCTGATATAGACGAAACCCCTAAGCCATCTGAGCTTCCAAGTGCTTACTGTGTGAGACTTGCAGTAGAAAAAGCTTCGGCTGTTTCTTTAAAATACCCAGGTGATGTTGTGCTGGGTGCAGATTCAACAGTAACTTTGGGCCGTAGAATAATTGGGAAACCAAGGGACGCGGCAGAGGCAGAAAAATTCTTTAAAATGTTATCTGGTAGAAGGCACAAGGTTATAACTGGTATTTGCGCAATTAAAAGTTCGGAAGACGGTGTTGTAGTAAAAATTTCCAAGAAAGCTATAAGCACAATTGTGCAATTTAAAGTCTTAAATCCCGAAGATATAAAAATGCTTTTAGACTCCAATGAATGGCATGATAAATGTGGTGGATATACCATAAGCGGCATGGCTGGGGCTGTGATTAAGCGAATATCTGGAACCCATTCAAATGTTATGGGATTGCCTTTGTATGAGACGGTTAATCTACTGAAAAACTTTAAGATCTCTAAAAACCCATCTTGATTGCAGCTACTTCGTCTTCGCTGTGCTTCCGTTGCTC
>JAJTHY010000008.1 GCA_021298045.1 Candidatus Jidaibacter sp. | reverse complement strand
CTAACTTTTCTAGCTCTGCTATTACCTTAATTTTTGCAGCAGCTACATCTAAGCCATCCAAAAACCTGGAGTTCACCATTATTCCAGCAGAATTTTCTGTGTATGCCTCGCCGGTAACGTCAACATTGCTGCCATCTTTTGGTGCAACTACTTGCAAAACCGGTAATTTATATTTAACAGCAAAATCATGGTCTCTTTCATCATGCGCTGGGCATCCGAAAATTGCTCCAGTTCCATACTCCATTACAACAAAATTAACCGCATAAATAGGCAATTTAATTGCTTCATCTAACGGATGAATTGCGTAAAGACCGGTGAAGATGCCTTTCTTCTCAGCAGTATCAATAGACTCTTCAGCCACACCTAAAGAATCAGCCTCTTTAATCAACTCAGGAAGTCCGGCTATATTTTTACCATCCAATATTGGATGATGAACAGAAACACCAATGAAACTAGCACCAAATAAAGTATCTGGCCTGGTGGTGTATATCTCAACCCCCTTCCCTATTTCCCCCTCTATTTTAAAAGTAACGTTAGCACCTTGGGATTTCCCAATCCAATTTGTTTGCATCAACCTAACTTTTTCTGGCCACTCGGTAAGTGTTTCTAACCCTTGCAATAAATCTTCCGCAAAGTTAGTAATTTTCAAAAACCATTGCTTTAGCTTGCGACGCTCAACTATAGCTCCAGATCTCCACCCTCGCCCATTTTCAACCTGCTCGTTAGCCAGAACGGTGTTATCTACTGGATCCCAATTTACTATTGATTCTTTTTGGTAAGCTAGGCCATTCTCATAAAAATCTATAAATATGGCTTGTTGATGCATGTAATAGTTTGGTAAGCAAGTAGTTATCTCCTTATCCCAATCATAAGTAAGACCAATTGGTTCACATTGAGAGCGCATGTGCGCGATATTTTCCAAGGTCCACTTTTCAGGGTGAATATTATTTTCAATAGCTGCATTTTCAGCAGGTAAGCCAAAGGCATCCCAACCCATTGGATGCATTACATTATACCCTTGGCGGGAGCGAAAACGAGCAATCACATCCCCTATAGAATAATTGCGCAAATGCCCCATATGTAGTTTGCCAGAAGGATATGGAAACATTTCTAAAACAAAGAATTTTGGCTTCTCATTAGGCTCTTCTGTATTGAAAACCCTTTTTTCGCGCCATATTTTTTGCCATTTTTTATCTATATTTACAGAATAATTTGAAGGTGTGCTCATAAACATTAAATACATATTTTAATCAGCTCACAGCATAGATGATATTCACGAAAAATGAATAAAAAATTTTAATGCTATCGTATCGTTATTATTATATAAATGCTTAGCTATTGTAATTGGAATTATGGATTAGGGTGCAGTAAAAAGCCAATTAATGATTGGAAATACTAATGAAGAATGATAGTTTTCGTCACTGCGAGGAGCGCCTCCGCGACGTGGCAGCCCAGAAAAGCAAGAAAAAAGCTGGATTGCCGCAATCGCTTAAGCTCTTTCGCAATGACGTTATTTACATGTTTTCATTATATTGCAAACTGTTACTGAAGATCGTTATCCATAATTCAAGTTATTGTAATTAGAATTGATAAAATATTTATGCATTTGCTTATAACCCCTAGTGTAAAGAGCTTAATTTCTCTATCAATAGATTTGACCATGGCATTTATTGTGGCTGTTTTGGGCGTCTATTTACGCCTAGGTAATGACATGCATATTTATATTAATGACTTTATAAATCATGATGTCATATTTGTTTTAAGTGCATTAGTCAGCAATTTTGTCTTTAATATTTATAGAGATATATGGAGGTATTTTAACCCAGAATATTTAATCCGTTATTTCAAATACGCCACTTTAACCGTGCTTTTATTCACGCTTATACTATTTTTTACCAATAGACTAGAAAGTTTTCCAAGATCGGTAATTTTTATCGACTGGGGATTATTAATTTTGGCAACAGCAGCACCGAGAATGGCTTATGTAATGTATCGCAACTCCTCTATTAAAGCAATATTCAACAAAAGCACTTATCTACCAAATTTGGTTTTAATTGTTGGAGTTAGTCGTAGCGTTGAGCTTTTAATTGATGAGCTAAAACGCATGCCCACCCCGCCATATCGCGTAGTTGGTATATTGGATGATAAAAAAAATATTGGCAGGCTTCTTTCTGGAGTGCCCATCATCAACGAGATTAAAAACTTGAAGACAGCGGTTGAGAATTTAACTACAAAAAATCAACGTCCCGTTAGAATTTTAGTTGGCTCAGAAGCCTATATTTCCGGGCTATTGCAAGATTTAATCTCTGTCTCAAAAGAACTCGCTATTCCAATTTCAAGGCTGCCTAAACTTACAGAACTATCTCATAACATAAGCGGTACAGGTGCTGCTCTTCAACCTATTGCAGTTGAGGACCTTTTACGCAGATCTCAACGCAACTTGAATTTTAATGAAATAAAGTCAATGATCACTGGCAAATCCATATTGGTAACAGGCGCTGGCGGCTCTATAGGATCAGAAATTGTTAGGCAGTGTGCGCAATTTGAAGCTAAAGAAATCCACTTACTAGATAATAGCGAGTTTTTATTATATGAAATAGAGCAAGAATGTAAGCAAAATTACTCAAGCATAACTTTTTACACTCATCTTATAGACATTAGAGATGAAAAAGATGTGAATGAAGCTTTAGAAAAAATCAACATTGATCTCGTATTTCATGCGGCCGCTTTAAAACACGTACCTATGCTAGAAAACCATAAACTACAAGCCGTGAGCACAAATGTTATTGGCACTATAAATGTGATGAGAGCAGCTCTTAACAAGCATATAGAAAGAATTGTATTTATCTCAACCGATAAAGCGGTAAAACCACTTAGCTTTATGGGGCTTACTAAAAGAGTAGCTGAGCTATTTTGCTCTCTTATCTCGAATGACAAAACAAAAATAAGTATTGTGAGATTTGGTAACGTATTAGGATCTAATGGCTCTGTGGTACCTTTATTTGAAAAGCAAATTGCAGCTGGTGGACCCATTACAGTTACCCATCCAGAGGCCACTCGCTATTTTATGACCATACCAGAAGCGGTTGGGCTTGTGCTGCAAGCGGCTGCACTTAAAACAAATTCACGCAATTGCAACACGTATGTTTTGAATATGGGGGAACCGATCAAAATTTTAGATTTAGCCGAGCAAATGATTATCCTTGCTGGCCTTAAACCTTATCAAGATATAAAAATAGAATTTACTGGTCTCAGACCAGGTGAAAAGCTTCATGAGATATTGGTTACCGAGCATGAGCATTTATCGAATACTGAATCTAATGATATCTACCTGGCGCCGCTATCTAAAATAACTAGGGAGGATTATGATGATGCTATAGCAAAACTTACTAATGCTTTAGCAGAAAGAAATGAAAAACTTTGTGAAGATATTGTTAAAATGCTTGCGAAATTTTGAAAATGCATAGACCATTAGTTTGAAGAAAGTATCATAAAAAAATGAAAAAAAATTTTAAATTAATAATAGTTATTGTAGTAGCCATAGGCGTATTCGCTAATTTAATTTATACCAGAAGCCCTTTATCCGGACCCAGATTTTTCGATGGGGAAACTTATTTGAGGCTAGCAAGTTATTCGCGAGATCTTGTTATTTCTGGCCCCTTCCGATTCTATGAAATTAAGGCTAATGGTGATGTTAAGGTAACGTCTTCTATTACCTCGGGAAAAAAGGGTACTTTTAACTTGCTGCAAATAACAGGACCAGCTCAGCTAGAAGATGTAAATATAGAGCACCTAGAGCTCACGGGCTCACTTGATTGTAAAAAAGGAATTATAAAGAAATATAATGTCATTGGTCCTGCAATTCTTGCAAATGTCAAAATTGATGAAATGGTTCAAACTGGCTCTTTAGAGGTGGACGAATTAACAGCAGACAATGCTTTAATAATCGGCTCTGCAAATATGAAATATAGCATAGTTAAGCAATTGAACATAACTGCAGATACCATTGTTCTCGAAGACTCGCAGATCGATCAAATTACCATAAAGGCTACTGATACTAATGCAAAACAAACCATCACACTTCTGGGCGAAACCATCATTGCCCAAGATATAATTTTCGAATCTGGCACTGGCGAGGTTGTTGTGAAGAGCAATAAGGTGCGTATGCAGAATGTGGTTGGTGGCAAACGCATCGATCAACCAGCTTCTTCCTGATCAATTTTCAAAAAGTAATTTTATACTAACGTGAATCATGGATCTATAGCAAAAGTCGGTAATATATAGCTAAACCCTTATAAAATGGCTATGAAAAATACAACAAATCTCCACCTCTTAGTCATCCTCGCTATTGCTTGGGATCTTAAGATTCCTGAACTGCGTGCGGAATGACAATTAAAGCAAAAACCGTGCCTTTTTTG
>JAJTHY010000139.1 GCA_021298045.1 Candidatus Jidaibacter sp. | reverse complement strand
GACAGTAGGAGAACGTAATAGCTATTTTGCATATAAGAAGCATGTTTTTACTGATATTGACGTTATGTCCACGGCTAGAGAAGAGGGCTTAAAAGAAGGAATGGCTCAAGGAATAGCCAAAGGGATAGCCAAAGGGATAGCCAAAGGGATAGCCAAAGGAATGGCTGAGGGCAAGGTCGAGGGCAAGATTGAAGTGGCGCGCGAAATGTTATCAGAGGGTTTGGCTATAAATCTAATCTCTAAATTTACAGGATTATCTGAAGAAGAGATAAACGATCTGCAACATGGTATCCAAAAACAGTAATATGACCATCGTTCTCTCATTAGGCACAAATTTACGCAATCGCCTTGATAACTTGCATTCAGCTGTGGCAGCGCTTAAAAAAATTTTAAGCAATGTTAAAGCCTCTTTTATTTATGAAAACGAAGCTTTATTGCCTAGTGGCGCCCCATCATCCTGGAATATACCATATTATAATATGGTGATAATGGGTGATACCCAATTAGATCCCTTAGCATTACTGAAGGCAATAAAGCAGATAGAGCGAGATCTTGGGCGCACGCCAGCAGATCATTGGGCACCTAGGATAATTGATATCGATATAATATTTTATAATCAATTAATATTAAATAAAGAAGAGCTGATTATACCGCATAAAGAAGCTTGCAACCGACCATTTGTTATGATCCCTCTTTACCAACTTGCGCCTTCTTTCAAACATCCAGTGCTGCAGTCAACCATTGAAAGCATAATTGGCAATTTCAAGCAGTACGTAGGTACCTTTAAAAGAACTATACCATTTGAGCCTAAAATTATGGGGGTTTTAAACATTACTAAAAACTCATTTTCTGATGGTGGAAAATTTTTTCATATAGATCAAGCTATTAACCAGGCGCTAAAAATATTAGATGAAGGTGCTTATATCCTAGATATTGGAGCTCAGTCAACTAACGTTGGAGTTAACCATGCCGCCAAGTTTACAGAAAAACAAAAAATCAAACCTGAGCTTTCTTGGCAAGAAGAATTAGAAAATCTCACCCCTGTATTGAAGGCAATCACCGATGAATTAACTAGGCAAGGCAAAAAGATAAAACTTAGCATAGATAGCTTTTACCCAGAAGTTTTCAAGCATTTGTTAGATAAATACCCCATAAGCATAATCAATGATGTGAGCGGGGCAGGTGATGATAAAATGGTTGATATCGCAGCAGCTACGGGACTTAAATATGTGCTTATGCATTCAATTGAGGTTCCAACTCGTATAAATAAGTTGATTAATTTTGATGTAGACCCTGTAAACCAACTGATGTTTTGGACCACAGAGAAAGTTGAATATCTCACTAGCAGGGGGGTATCTCCAGATAAGATAATATTTGATCCAGGTATAGGCTTTGATAAGTCTCCAAGCCAGTGCTTATACATAATGAGAAACCTACATATCTTCAAGGAAATGGGCTTACAAATATTGTTGGGGCACTCACGAAAATTTTTCATGAATTCTTTTTTAATGTTACCACCTAGTGAACGCGATCTTGAAACCGCTGTTATCTCCGCACAAATGTCTAGAAATGCAGACTATATAAGAGTGCATAACGTTGAGGCTACTATGCGCGCAATTGTGGCTCATAATGCTGTTACAGATTAACAAAGACTAATTAAAAAAGAGATGTTTTTACTTACCTCAAAATGTTTATTCTTAGATGAAAATCTTTTTTTCAATAGTTTGAAAAAATTGGTATTATCCACCACTTCTTCTAAACAAGACTCATATATGATTTTTAGCACATCTTGGCTTGCAGCAACCATTTCATGAGATAAACCAGCTTTAAGCAAGGTTTCTTCAAAATAAGGAGATGTAAATTCAGTGGTGACCAGCTTCTCAACTGCTTCATAGGAAACTTCTGAATTTTTAGAAATTGCATAAATGAATGAATGCACATCACCACATACTAACCACTTCATAATCATAAGTTCTGTAAGGGTATGCTTAAAATATAAAGCGTCTACACTACTGGAAAGCTTTCTGACTAAAGCATCATTTATTTTGAAACCAAAGCTAAATAACCCTTTTTCTGTTGCATAATAAACTATGCGCTCTGGGTTAAGTGATAACCAGGTGTCCAATATCCTATTTTGCCAATGTTTATCCAACTTAATAAAAATTTGATTTAACTTGCGAGCACTTTTAAAAATTCGAGTAGAAATTATGCTATATATATCGGTGCCATCACTGCAGTTTTGCAACAACTCTACAAATATATTAATGGAGATCGATGCATTGTGATTAGCTAACATCAACTTAATAGATGGAATATCTTTTTTTGAAACTATATAATCACATAACATTTCGGATATATATTTTCTCTTCGCGATACCTCGAATTAAAGATATAGAACTCGAATTATTTTCTGCAATGCTTATTATTTCCAGATCGCTTAAGGAAGTCGACTTTTCAATCAATTCTTCTGCTATGCGCACATTGTTATGCGCCAAACTATTCAACAACGCAGAATCTATAGAAATGTCAAAAAGATGCTGCGCCAAAAACTTAGAAGCTTTTATATCGTTATTAATTGCTATTTTATATATGAGCGTTTGGAACAACGGTTTTTCCGCGTTTAAAATTCCATTTCTCAACGAAAAAATTACCTTGCGCACCAGGTTAATTTTCCCCTTTTGATCCAAACTTTCATAGTCCAATCCTTCAAAAATCGGGTCTCGGAGCTCATGATGGAAATATTTAAATACCTGCTCAAGCATAAAAAATAATATTGTATCAATAATATACGCTAGCATAAGCTTTGCATTTGTGCTATTGTTTTGCGCATGCCGGATTAGCTCAGGGGTAGAGCAACCGCCTTGTAAGCGGTAGGCCGTTGGTTCAAATCCGACATCCGGCACCATTTCTTCGGCAAATCTCAAAATAAATATTTAGGTTAATTTCATACTCCCCGATGGTCCCTCCACCATGTATCGCAATGTTTACTAGTCTCACCTCCTTTTTTTATTCAGCTCAACTATCCTTGGCGCACTCGGGGAGTGTGTTATTTTGCTTTAAATTTGAGTATTTCATTGTATTTTCAAAGAGATTTGATATAATTAAAGCCATATAGAAATTAAAATTAGGATTAGCTATAATGCAAGGCAAGGAAAACCATATTAAATTTAACGAAAATACTAAGACTCTGGAAACTGGGGATAATAAATTTATTCGTCTTGAAGAGGAGGCTTTGACTTCGGTATTAGGTTATTTAGATAAGATCCCTGAAGAAGTAAGTAGAATTAGTTTGTCTTTGGATTGTAGCGTTAGTAGAGAATTATATAATTACGAAGATACTGATGAAAAAAACTATCATTTAAGCAAAATTAAAGGAATATTCGATAAGCTAAAAGATCTTAATATTTCGCTTGAACTAAATATTCGCATTTATCGTCTAGATAGTGACTCTGACCCTGTCGCTGCTACTCCGGCGTTAAAATTTATAGCCGGTGAACTAATAAAAGATTTGCCTTGTTTAACAAAATTTGTAATCTTCGGTTATGGGATGTATGGAGATACTTATAAAATATTGCAAGGAAGTTTGCTCGATGTCACTAAGAATCATCTTATAGAATTAGGTCTTTATGACTGGAGCTACATAAATCCTTCTGTCCGCGAACAAAAATATCTTGAGGTAAACAAAGGCCTCTTTAAAGGCGTTTTTAGGTTAGTGTTAGAAAGAAGTATAGGAATAGATAAATTAAATGATTTGCACCAATTCTTGATGGAGCATCCAAATATAATTTGGGTAGATAAACTAAAAGATTCATTTAGGCACAAATTTTCAGAAAATACTTTAGATCTTCTAAAAAAAAGGCAGCTCAAAATAAAAGCTTTAGCCGATGATTGGGTTAAATCATCTGAGATTGCAGTTGAAGAACATGGATTAGCTAATTACTTGCTTTATGCTGACGCAATTAAATATTACTTAAGGAAAATTAGTAAAAATTATGAAGTGGAGCGCAATTATGACGCGCAAATAAAAACACTTTTTGTGCAAAAAGTTAACGGGCCATTCAACACACTTCCTCCTGAGATATTGGGAATCATAGGGTTAGGAAATTCAGAATTACTAAAAATCTATGCATCACTTCATATGTTAGATAAAACTTTTGAAGAATGGCGGCGGCAGGGTAAAACTACGGAAACTACGGAAGAAGAAGTTGTGCACTCGTCAGATTTGAGCGCAGCGACTATTTCAGCAGTGGCTACGCAACCTAAAGCGCCAAACGAGGAAGAAGTTTTGCAACCATCAGACGATACAGAACTCGTCAAAACAGTAGTTACGCAATCCAAAGAGCAAAAAAAGGAAGTGCCAGGAGAAAAAAATACCGGTCTTGAGGATAGTGCAAACCCAAAAGCACCTATGCCTGATTTGTTATTATATGGAAGTCTCTCGGTACTACTGTTGGCTTCAATTGCGGGAGCTTCCATAGGGTTGACTTCACTTATGAACCGTAATATGGGCCTAGTTCAACATAACGCAGCTAAAATCGCTTTTGAATCAACCGTTCTTAAATCAGCCCTCTTCATAACTCCGTTAGCTATTGCTGGCATAGTTGCAAGCCTTTCTAGGGAATTTTCTAATAAAGAAGAATCTTCTGAAGAATCTCGGGGGAAGTAAGTTGAATAAATAGTCTGTCCGTCAAAAGCCATGCATCACTGATAACACAAGCGTTTGAGAGCATGAATCAGTTGCAAAATCCATAAGAAAAGGCTATTTGTTTGGGCATAAAGCTTATGGGTTTTGTACGTTAATTTTCGTTGCTGCGAGGAGCATACTTGCGACGTGGCAGTTGTCCAGAAAAGTAAGAAAAAAGCTGGATTGCCGCAATCGCTAAAGCTCTTTCCCGGGTGACACTGTTTATATATTTTATGATTACTCAGCTCCCGAAATAATTTCAGAGTTTTGACGGATGGACTAAATAACCTACCAGGCTCCATGCCTCTACTCAGCTCTTCGATCTTTTGGCATTAGCCTTCTTAGGCTTAGATGCGCTGATTAAAGTTTTTTGATTCTTTTTTCTGGATGCTTGAACAGCCTGTTTGCCGGAAGTGTTGGAGTGAAGCTTTTTAACATTTTTAGGGATGGCGGCGGCGAGGCTTAACTTTTTCTTGGCCTGTGGCCCAATATTTTTATTAGTGGCCATCATATTTGCTGGGAGTACATCAAAAGCGCTATTTCCAGGTTTTGGATTATAGTCAAGCTCGGCCTCTGCAACATCAAATGCATTAACCTGAGCGCTTGAAGCTAAATTAGTTGAGTGCGTGGAATTTTTAGATTGGGCTAACTGGGAGAATCCTCTATCCAGCAAGCTTATCATATGATTATCTCTTGCTGCTGCGGTAGGCCCACCTAGTACCACGGCAACGATTTTGCCGTCTGGCCTGCTAGCAGAGGTTACCAAATTAAATCCAGATGCTGTTATGTAACCAGTTTTAAGGCCATCTGCCCATCTGTATCTGGAAAGCACTCTGTTATGCCCATTAATTACTACGCCTTTGTAGACAAAAGACTTTTTCGAAAACATATGATAGAATTCCGGAAAGTCTCTTCTTAAGGCGATTCCAAGCTTTGCCATATCAGCTGCAGTAGTTATTTGTTCTGGGTCATGCAACCCATGAGAGTTTTTGAAAACTGTATTAGTCATCCCAAGTTGATAAGCTGTTTGGGTCATCTTTTCAGCGAAAGCTTCTTCACTTCCACTTATAGCTTCTGCTACCACCACAGATACATCATTTGCAGAATGCACAATAATGGCGTCCAAAGCATCCCGCACGCTTATTTTTTGGCCAGCTTTAACCCACAACTTTGTTGGAGATCGGGTAGGCAAAGCCGCCCAACTGCTTACAGGAAGCATGGTGTTAAAAGAAAATTGCTTGTTTTTAATGGCTTGCAACGTTAAATACGTAGTCATAAGTTTAGTTAGAGAAGCTGGATGGCGACGCTCATATGCATTATGTTTATGCAAAACTTCTCCAGTTGCGGAGTTTACAATCAATGATGCGTACTTATCACTTTGCGTTATATCAATATTATTTGCAGGCCTATGCTTTTTTCTCGCCTCGGCAGAGGGAGGGCTCAACATTAGGGCAGCAAGCGCCATACAACCAAAAATTTTCCAAAAACTACGCAATTAACCTACCAATTACCTAATACTACCTACTATATATAGGAAAATAATGTTTAAATACTTTTATGTAAAGTTAAAATGATTCTCTCTGCTATTTTATTTCAGGGCGACCGCATTAAAATTCAGAAGCAACGGCGTTACAACACGAACATGGATAAAAGCTTCAATTAATACCTTGTAATTTAAAGCAAAAACCTCTAAAATCTTCGCTGTGAATGTGGCGCTCCATCTACTCATAGT
>JAJTHY010000021.1 GCA_021298045.1 Candidatus Jidaibacter sp. | reverse complement strand
GAAAGATGAAATTAAAGACTGAACGAATGGGTTCGCCACAAGCTTAGAGATATTAGCGGCATTATCTGCTATTAATTTGGAAATGCCTGATACTTTTAACATCTCAAGGCCCATGGTGCTAAGTTCTTTTAGCTCATCTGCTGTAAGTTTTAAAGATGCCACTTGCGCTTCTAATGCTTCTTTATCTTCTGGTTTCAAATCAGGCTTTGCTAGCTGAGTTTGAATTACCGCTATTTGCCTTAACTTCTCTAGTAACACTTGATGTTTAGCCGCAACCTCAATCAGGCCAGGGATCATATCAAGCACGCCTTTTAGGATATTCTGAATTAAGGATATATTTTCAGGGGTTATTAAAGTGCGGATACCATCTAACATGCCTTCTGGGAATAAGGTGGCCAAAGGGCTTTTAGCTAAAAAGGCTAGCCCATATTTCACAATTGTTATAAGAGCTTGCGAATTCTCTGGCGCAAATATACCAATTAAGGCGCCCTTAAATTCACTACTCTTAAGTATTGGAGTAACTAAGTTTGCAATTTCAATAATTTTTGGTAAAGTTACTTCTTCGCCATTTAGTAATGTTTCACTAACTTTTTCAAATATGGCTTTCACATACGAATGCTGAGAAGGTATGATTTCAACTATTTTTAATAAAGCCGGGATTAAAGTCGCAATCACTTGTGGGTCTTTTACGCCATAATCTTTAGCTAATTTATAGAAAGCTGATTGCTCATCTGTGAACATTTTTTGAAAAATCGGTATGTTTTTGGAAACTACTGATGCTATGGCTTCTAGTTGTTTTGGAGAGTGTAATAAATGACCCACTAATTTTAGTAGTGTTTCAGGAGCTATTTTGCTTTCCTCCTCTGGAGCTATTGCAATTAACCCAATTAGGGCCACCAAGTCGTTTTGGAAGTTCCAAATAATTTGCCCAAAATTATCTGCATTTTTGCTCAACATATCATATAGAGCTGGATCAGTTATGAATTTCTCCATGAAGTCTGATTGCAGCAAGGCATTAGGATCTTCTATTTTATCTCCTAGCTCCCCTTTTAATAAGCTTGGTATGTTAATACCAATTTTTATAACATCGACCAAATTTGGGGTAATAGTCCCGATAGCGCTGAAACCTAAACTACCTAGTTTACTACTAGGATCATTAACTACACCATTCACTACTCCCATTGCACTTATAGATTCAATACCTTTGCCGGTTGGAATGTTGTCTTTTAGGATTTTTACTATGCTAAATTTATATGGATCTGTTATAGCATCTTTAACGAATGGTATTAATTCGTTCATTACATTTGCAATTGTTTTAACAGCGTTTATAACAGCTTCGCGTTTTTCTATCTCGGCCTTGATAACAGCCAGCTCTGCTTGTAGGTTGGCTAATTTTTCCGCATCTTTATTTAGTGTTTCTTGTCTTTTTTGAATCTGGGCGAGCTTTTCTTTTAATGACTCTTTATCCGCATCCACTTTGCTCCAATTAGCAAGTTTAGGATCTTTGCTATCCAATAGCGTTTGTAAAGCGGTTAAATCTGCTAACCATTTTTTCTCTCCTGGCAATGCTTTTTCTAAAGCTTCTTTTTGAACTTTAAGCTCTTTTATAGCAGCTACGTTTTCAGGTATTTGCTCTGCCCTGCTTCTCGCGGCTATTACCCCATTAAATCTCTTAATTTCTTCTTCATGCTTAGTAACTGCTTTTTGAGCGCTTTCCTTAGCTCCAGTTATTGCTGTTATTCTATCATCACTTAATATAAGCTGCAGAGTTTGTGGGTTTTCTATAAATTGAAATAAGCCTTCACGCCCTGTCACAATTCCAAAGAAGTTCTTTGTCTCCACCTGGCCATAGTTTTTTGCAGAATCGGTTAGCGCTTTTTGAGCGGCTTGTAATTCTTTTGTATCCTTACCTTCAACTATCTTCCTACCTTTTTTTACCCTTTCCTCAAGCTCTGCTTTTTTTGCTGCTCGCTCTTCTTTATTTAACTCAACGGTTTTCATAATCACCTACAGAATATTTAGTTATGATTACTAAACACTACTGCAAATTAATTAATAATTGGTTAATACCCATACCGAACTTTTACAAGAGCTGGGATTACATCAAATATCAATTATGATCTTCCCATCTTCAGATCGGTAGCACCCCATCCATCTTCTTGATGCCATTAAACCTTATGTTTAAGTATAGTAGAGCTAAATAAGTCTGGTAATCTCCTCTTCCTGCAGTTGGGTTACTGCGCATATCATATCTACATCTATTCCTTTAGATAGCATTGCCTTTGCTATTTCCAATGCCTTTTTCTTTTCTCCTTTCTCTATTCCTTTCTCTATTCCTTTCTCTATCCCTTTGGCCATTCCCTCGTCATACTTTTGCTCCATTGAAGCTATATATGCCCCTTTGTACTTTTCTTGTTGCTCATAGGTTAGGAGCTCCTCTTCGTTCCAAGTGAATCGATTTAATTCTTTGTACGCTCTTGCTATTACTGCATCTTGCCCGATGATTTTTGCTAAATCTTCCTCTTTCGTTTCTTCTGCATGCTTGAAAAAATACATCCATTTTTCTGAAATGCTTGCAAGATCATCTATCCCTTTGTGGAACTTCGTTAGCTCTAAAAAGGTAAAGGAAAAGTCTTTTAAATCATGTTCATGTGTCTTCTTGTCTAATATCACATGATCCGATTTATAATCTTTTTTCTCAGGAAACATTGTAAAATCAGCGATTGCTAAGAATATGACCTCTTTAAGATCATGATATTTCCCACCTTCATATGCTTGTGAGATATACGCCTTTGAGGCATAGTACTGCGCTCTTTTTTCAAAGCCTTTTTCTTTTGCTACTTGCATCTCTACTATGTATTGATTCCCCTTTTCATCTTTACATAATATATCCACGATGCTGGT
>JAJTHY010000041.1 GCA_021298045.1 Candidatus Jidaibacter sp. | reverse complement strand
TTACTTCAGATGGGGTATAGATTGGCTAAAAGAGCTAATAATTCAGGGCGCAGACATAATTAAGCGGCTTGCATGCCAGATATTACCTGCCATGCAGCTATAATGTCGGGGAGTATGGCGCTCTATCATCAAAAGATTTATTGGGATTGAAAAACCTTTTAAAAATGCGCAAATAGCAAATAAATTTAGAAAAATTAAAATAAAGCACCAAATCTGCATTAGCCCAGCGCATTTCAAGAGAACGTGTGCTATTTCCATCAACGATCCAGCATTCGCTCTCTACGATATTTTTTTGAATTTGAAGAAACTCATTGTAATCTCGCTCCACCCAATTACTGATGTAAAAATGTTTATCAAGGTGATGAAGTGGTAATCCTAAGACTCCAGAAAGCCATGTTGCAAAGGTTGATTTTCCGCTACCAGGTCTTCCAAAAATCATAATTCTTTTAAAAATTATGCTCTTCATTTTATTTTACCTCGGGATATTGATCTGGCCGCGCTCTATAATACCCGAGGCTTGGGTTGCCTGCTTCAATCTCAACAAAAGCATTATAAATTCTGTTATCGAATCCTCCTTTGTCTGCTCTTTTTTGCTCAGCTGCTTGCTGAATATCAGTAAATTCCATCCCATAAACCTTAGCAAGTGCTAACATCACTTCCAGCAAATCTGCCAATTCTTCTCGCATTTCTTTTGCAGATCCGCTTGCTATAACTTCTTTTGCTTCTTCAAGAAGTTTGTCTTTTAACCTTTTCAAATACTCATCTTTTTCCATAACTCGTTCGAACACCTGAATGCCTGATGCGCGCATGATATGTGGCAGATTATCGCGTATTAACTTATCAACTTTAAAACGGTGTGCTTGTGTCATGCGCTACCCCCATCGATTATGGTTCCTTGGTGATAGAGGATCTTCCAATCACCATGTATGTGTCGCCAAAGTGTTGATCTTCTTGTTACTCTTGTTTTTTCTTGGATAAGAATGTAGGTAAGTAAATAATTATCCGGTGCAATTTTGGTGAGGGCAAAGTCTTTTGCTTCCCAAATGTCTTGATAGCTTGGGTCGTTATAGCGCTCGAGCAGAGTTTCTATGACATCTTGTTTGGTGTAGACATTGCCTGATGCACCAACTTCCCAAAATTCATCACACATTTGGTTTTCAATATCTTGTTTGGTTTGTCCAAGCTTTTCGGGATGATGGAAGATTGGCTCCCTTGATTTAAGTTCATCTAGGATTTTGTTCGGATCATCTTCTTGTCCTTGCATAAATACGATACTTTCAAATTCCTTGCTCCATTTAGTCGGAGAAAATTCGATTATCTCGTATGTTGCTAAATCATTTGAAGCAAATGGGTCTTGTTTCAATATTTCTTGCAAAGCATCTTTGCTATCACATTTTGCAATTATTATCCCACCTTTACGTGGCATTTGAGGGCCAGAAGCAATAAAGCAATCCTTAGCATAGTAATTACTTAAAAAATCTAAATGAGCTGATCTAAAGGCATCAATTTTTTCCAACGGAACCTTGTAACTCAAGACCACTACAAATAGATTTCTTATATTATTGCTCATATCATTTTCCTCATCAAATAACATGTCAGGTTATATTTCCAATTTGGGATAACAGCCACTTCTTCAAATCCAGATTTTTTGAAAAACATATGAGCTTTTGGAAAGTAAGTGTTTAGCTGTACCTCACGAAGATTTCGCGTTATAGCTATGTCAAACAATTTTGCTATCAACTGCCTACCAAACCCTTTGTTTTGAAAAGCTTCTTCAACATAAATTGAATCGCACCAGAGTATTTTGCCGTGAATATAACAAATTGCCCCGGCCATATTGATGTCATTATGTTTTAAATAAATATTAACCTGCTCAAAATCTGTTTTAATTCCAGTGAAATCTTGGCATTGGCGCCGTAGTGCGCATGAGATTTTTTCATCAAAGCTTGAATCTGGATCATATGAAAATGCGATGGATGAGGATAAATCCTTTAACATCCAAATATTAGATTCTGTTTCAAATTGCTTAAATATTTTAAACCCAGCTTTTGTAAACGCCTTAATCGCAACCAGATTATCTTTTGCTGGATCAATTAGACACCAATCAAAACGTGGGGCTAATATCTGTTCTTCAAATTCATTTAAAATTCTCTTTCCCCATCCTTTGTGTAGAAACGGTAACTCTCCGATAAATAAATCGACACCGCATACAGAGCCAGAAATAGCGCTCAAATCTAAGTGGTTTTCTTGTGCAAAATCATGAGCATTATAAGCTTGTATGTAACCTATCATTTCTTCTTCTAAACAGATGACGTAAGAGTATGTTTTGTAGTTTGCATTTTTTGAAAGAGCAAGGCCATGGATATGTTTACCAAATTTCTCTTTCACCAACTCCATTGTATAGGTCACATCCTGATCCCACCATTTTTTGACGTGCGGCGTCTCTAGCCACTTTAGCAGTAGCGGAAAATGTGATTCATGCAGTGGTTCGAACGTGATTGTCACACTTGATCTTTCCTCAATTTATTCCACAATTCATGGACGTTTTTCGACCTAATCAAATGCAAATTGGCTTTAATTTTTTCTATGCTCCAATTCCACCATTGTATCTGCAGGAGTTTCTCTATCTCTTCCTCAGAAAAGCGTTTTTTAACTAATTTTGCAGGATTGCCGCCCCATATCTCATAAGGGCCTACGTTTTTTGTAACTAAGCTGCGCGCCCCAATAACAGCACCATCTGCTATTTTTAATCCCGGCATGATCATGGCTTCAGCTCCAATCCAAACATCATTGCCAATGACTGTATCCCCCTTAAGCTTTTGAGCCTTTGGCGGAACTTTGTTGTAACCATCAAAATCTTCTTCAAGAAAATCGAGCGGGTAACTGGCTATCCATTCATAAGTATGACCTTGAGTGCCACCCATCATAAATTTGACACCAGTTGCAATAGAGCAAAATTTACCAATAATTAAGCGATCCGTTTCATGCGGTAGCCGATGATCATCTGCTTCATCTAAATACATGACGCAGTCTTCGAAAGATTTGTCGTGGTAATATCCTGAATAATAAGAATAATCACCAACAATAATGTGCTTTGCTTTAACGTGATCTTTAATAATAATTGATTCGCGATAACTTTTAAAAATACTCATGCCCCGTCCGCTGTTTGTTGCCCGCAAATGCCGCGCAAATGCTCATCAAATCCTCGCTTGTTTTCTCCCAAACTCACGAAAAATGATTCTTCTGCTTTTAATAAATCCTTTGCCGCACCTTGTATTTTAGCTACGCCGGCATCTGTAAGCTCGGAGAACTTTGATCGCTCGTCACCTTCCTTTTGGGAACGCTTGAGGAGCCCTCTCTTTTCCAAGGCGCGCAACACCTGAGACGTCATGGTTACATCAAAACTCAAAAACTTAGCGAGGTCATTTTGTGATACATCAGCTCCATCTTTCTTCAAAAACCCTAACGTCATCAAAAGCATAAACTGAACGTGGGTGAGATCATGAGGTAAAAGCGTACTTTCAATCTTGCGCTTCCACGCAAAATAAGCAGAATAAAGCAAGAAGCCTGACACTTCGTTCATGTTGATCCAGTTTGTTTTTGATGACTTTTTCATTGTGTGACTCTCCGATTAATTGCTTGGTGCATGTTTTGGGTTGATAGCGACTCTGTGCTGATACATGTAAATGATCTCCTTTAAACAATTATTTTGCACGAAACATACTGTCTACGCACAGAATATATTTGCATAAAACACCAAAGTATGTCAAGATAAAGCTGCACACAATGGGCAAGAAAATAATTTTTGGAATTGATGAAGATGAATTTAAATAACAAGCAACTCAGCACAATAGAGCAAAACCACTTGGGGCATTTTGCATATCTCCCAAAAAATCTTGGTTTTGATGTGCATGAAACGAACGGTGTGACCATCATTAATTGCGGCTTAAAAACAAGTATGTTTAATATTGTGTATGGAGCGCCTAAAGATACTGCTGCTGGTATTGATCAGATAAAGAGAAGCTATAAAGGTCAACCTTTTGCATGGTGGATACCTCCAAGCGCGCATAACCCCAATACGACAAAAGTTTTAGCCGAAAACGGCTTTATTATTGAAACAATTGAGCACGCTATGTTTTGCGATCTGAACAATGTTGAGAGCTTTGAACAAAAAACAGATTTGCTGATTACGCAGGTGACAAGCAAATTAATGCTTGCAGATTTTATCAGTGTTTTGGAGCCTTATGATCCCCATATATCCACTTTTTATGGGCGCATGAATGATGAATTATTGCAAAGAGATGAAAAACTTGTTGTTGGATATGCAGATGGTAAACCGGTAAGCATAGGGATTTTATTTGTTTTGGAGAATAGCGCTGGAATTTTCAGCCTTGTTACAAGTGAAGATTCTCAAGGAAAAGGTTACGGCACTGATGTGATGGTTTTTCTTATGAATATTGTAAAAGATCATGGCTGCCATTCTGTAACTTTATCGGCTTCAAGCAATGAAGGTTATCGCATTTACGAACGCCTTGGTTTTTCTAAAGTAGGAGAATTTGAATGCTTTGAGTACAAAGGGGATTGCACATGAACATAGAATTCACATCTACCCCTGCAAGTGAAGACATCGATTTTCTCACCCAGAAAATCAATCAAGAAACACCTGAATTTGGTGAAGCCCATCCTTTTGCATTTTTTATACGAGATGAGCGCAACCAGATTATTGCAGGCTGCAATGGGAGTGTCATCTTCGGCAGCATTTATACAGACCAATTGTGGGTCCACCCTAATTACCGCAAGAATGGTTTGGGGCATCAACTGATGGAAGCTGTTCATGATTATGGCCGCAGGTCAGGATGTTCTATGGCAACCGTTGCCACAATGAGTTTTCAAGGCGCTAAAACATTCTATGAAAAACTCGGATATGTAGTTGATTTTGAGAGGCTGGGCTATACGCAAAATTCTAGCTGCCATTTTATGAGGAAAGAGTTATGAAACATCAAATCACGCAAACAACTCTTACTCCAGAACTAAAAGCGTCGATCTACGAAGCTTTTTCAAAACATGCGATTGATTCTGTGGGTTTTGATGGTTTAGCCGGGGAGCCAGTAGCATTCGAGATCATGGAAAACGACGTATCTCTTGGAGTGGTTGTTTGCCAATTATTTTGGGGCAATTTGCATATCAAATATTTACTCACCAATAAAGAGCATCGTGGGCGTGGTATAGCAAGAGCTTTAATGGAACATGCCTTTGATTTTGGCAAAGAGAAAGGATGTCATTTTGCATTTGTGGAAACTATGAGTTTCCAAGCTCCAGAATTTTATCAAAAACTTGGCTTTGAAATCGAACTCAAGAGAGATGGTTATGCAGCAGGCACTTCATTTTACTATTTAAAGAAGGTGTTATGATAAAGATTGAAACAATTACACTAGACTTGGCTGAAGCACTCTGCCGCAAAATTACAGCTGATTTGCCGGAGTACTTTGGTTTGCCTGAAGTGAACGAGCATTACGCTGTTGGGGTTCGCTCTCGGATCAATCTAGCGGCATGTATAGGCGATGAATATGTTGGCCTTATTTCAATAGATTTTCCTTATCCCGAAAATGCCAATATTTATTGGATGGGTATTTTACGAGAGCACCACCGAACAGGGATAGGAAAAATCTTATCTGACGAAGCTTTAAAGCAAGCAAAAAATAGAGGCGCTAAAACAATCTCTGTCGAAACTTTATCGCCTGAGGAAGCGGATGAAAATTACCTAAAAACGTACCACTTCTACAAATCCTTAGGTTTTGCTCCATTATTCAATTTGAAACCTCAAGGCTATGAATGGAATATGGTTTATATGCTCAAAAGCCTGGATGATCTTTGTGAAAACAGAACAAATGACGTATTAATACGTTCCCTTATAAGAGAAGACATTGTAGCTATATCTGAGGCTTTTAACCAAATCGGCTGGAATAAACCAGCACCCCTTTTTGAAAGATATTTAAAGGAACAAGAGCTAGGCGCGCTAATCGTTTGGATGGCTCACTTCAAGGGCGAATTTGCCGGTTATATAACCTTAAAATGGCAATCTGGGTATCCGTCCTTTAAAGAACAAAACATCCCCGAGATTATGGATTTAAACGTATTGCCTTCATTCAGAAAAATGGGCATTGGCTCCTTACTGCTTGACGCGGCTGAAAAAGAAGCTGCAACTAGATCGGATACCATCGGCATCGGTGTTGGTCTATATACAGGCGAAGATGGCGGCTATGGAGCAGCACAAAGACTTTATGTAAAGCGTGGTTACATCCCTGACGGCAAGGGTATTACATACAATTACGAACCAACAATACCCGGTAATAGCTATACGCTTGATGATGACCTGGTGCTGTGGTTTACGAAGAAATTAAAACAGGAGATTGCATGAGAAAAATTTATACGTTTTTGTTATTTGCATTACTAACGGGGTGTACTGCTAACAACCAAACTAACACTATAAAAAGTATTCAGAGTTATGATCAGGTTGACTTTGAAAATATAACAGATCCTGCAACGGTCGTTTTGTTTGATGTGGATGAAACTCTAATTCAACCTGAAGATACATACCTCATAAACGAGCACTCGGAAAGAGGACTAAGATTTCGCCAATCTTTAATCCAGAAACATCCAAAAATAATGAAAATGCATGATATTGGTGGCATTATACTTGACCAAGCTGCAAGGCCTCTTATAGAAAAAGAAGTGATAAATAAAATTAGAACTTTGAAAAAGAACAATATAAACGTATTTGCAATTACAGCGATGAACACTGGTGAATATTCTAATATAGGAAGAATGGAGAGGTGGCGTTATGAGCATTTAAAAAAGTTGGGCTTTGAAGGTACTTATCAAAACTATGATTTTTATCTACAAGGCTTCAAAAGAAAACCCGTATTTTATAAAAGCATAATTGCGACTGACCTTGAGGATAAAGGTGAAGTTTTAATGGCTACTTTAGATAAAATAAACCTTAGACCTCAAAAAATCATTATGTTTGATGACACTTTAGAGTTTCTTTATTCAGTCGAAAAAGAGTGCAAAAAGAGGGGGATAATTTTCTTTGGGTATCACTACAATGGAGCTAAGAAGAAAGATTGGGATGAAAATGTAATCTCATTTCAAGCCGAGTATTTGATTAAGCACAAAAAGTGGTTGAGTGACGCAGAAGTAAAAGAAAAAATGAGAAAGAATGCCCTATGACTTTCCCTTACAAACTCATCGATCTAACCCACGCACTTGATGACACTATCCCTACCTGGAATGGTGGGTGCGGGTTTAATCATGATGTGCATATAGATTATTCTGATTGCCAGGGCGAAGATAAATTCCGCGTTATGAAACTGAGCATGCATGCGGGGATCGGCACGCATATGGATGCGCCAAGTCACTGTATTCCTGGCGGAAGATTCATCCATGATTTGGATGTCAATGATTTGATCATGCCGTGCGTGGTCATCGATGTATCAGGCAAATGCTTAGAGCGTTATTCCTTGAGCGTGCAAGATATAGCGGATTTTGAAAGCAAGTATGGGATTATTCCAAAAGGCTCATGCGTGATGGTTAAAACTGGCTGGAGCAAATTTTGGCACGAGCCTTTAAAATACCATAACAACCATGTATTTCCATCCTTATCAGCTGAAGCTGCAGAGCTTTTGCTTGAAAGAGGCGTGAGTGCCATTGGTATTGATACACTTTCTCCTGATCGACCTGAGGATGGCTTTAAGGTTCATAAAACCTTTTTGGGCGCGGATAATATAATCATAGAAAATGTAGCAAATCTCGATAGTATGCCGCCAACCGGAAGCTTCTGTTTAGTCCTGCCCATCAAAATCAAGGATGGCACAGAAGCGCCAGTAAGACTCGTTGGATTAATTGAAAGAGGTAGAATCTATGAATAATCCAGCACAGATAAAGCGCTTCATCCTCACTGGCACTCCAGGCAGTGGAAAAACCTCTGTCATCAGAGAGCTAGAAAAATTCGGTCATGCTGTTATTCATGAAGCTGCAACGGATATCATTGCACAAGAGCAAGCTAAAGGCCTAGAAAAGCCATGGGAAGAGCCTGATTTTGTAGATCAAATTACCTTTATGCAGAAAGAGCGGCAGGTCAGTGCCACTGGTGAGTTACAGTTTTATGATCGCTCACCTTTTTGTACCTGTGCCCTCGGTAAATATTTGGCCCATTGGAAAAATACAGAATTTACGCCTTCGCCTGTATTGCTTGATGAAATTGATCGTTGCCTAAAGGATCGGATCTACCAAAACAAAGTATTCTTTTTTGAAAACCTTGGTTTTATCGAACATACCGATGCTAGAAAAATTTCTTATGAAAATGCTTTGATTTTCGAGCAGATTCACCTGGATGTGTATAAAGAATTTGGCTTTGACATCATGATGGTACCCAAAGGGCTAACAATTGCACAGAGATGTGAATTTATTTTGGAGAGGATAATGTGAAATTTATTAAGGAATTTTTAAAATTAGAAGCGAGTGCAGGTATTTTTCTTGGCTTAGCAGCTGTATTGGCAATTCTTTTTAAGAATACTGCTTTGCAAGGGTATTACGATGCTTTAATCGGTTTTCCTTTAAGTTTTAATCTCCTAGGGCTTGGGTTTAGCAAAACACTTGTCGTGTGGGTCAATGATTTTTTAATGGCCTTTTTCTTTTTAATGATTGGCTTGGAGCTTAAAAGAGAATTACAAGAAGGGCATCTCAAACACCTCAAAAATGTTATGCTTCCAGGGATTGCCGCATTAGGCGGTTTAATTGTTCCAGCGCTTATATATGTAAGCTTTACCTATGATAATCCAGAAATCTTAAAGGGATGGGCTATCCCAGCTGCGACCGATATTGCTTTTGCAATGGGTGTTTTAGCGCTACTGGGCAACAGAGTCCCAAAAGCGCTTAAGATTTGCTTGCTATCTCTGGCGATATTTGATGATATCGCTGCCATTCTCATCATTGCAGCCTTTTACACGAATGAAATCTCTATCTTTTGGGGAATCACAAGTATCGTGCCCATCTTGATATTGGCTTTATTCAATTATAATAACATCAATAAAATCACACCCTATATGATTATAGGGCTGATCCTGTGGGTATGTGTTTTAAAATCAGGAATCCATGCAACGGTTGCCGGTATTTTACTTGGTTTCTTTATTCCTTTGAAGAATAGCTCAAACCAAACCTCGCCTTTGAAAAATTTGGAGCATCAGCTCCATCCTTGGGTAACATTTTTTATTTTACCTACTTTTGCTTTTTTTAATGCGGGCGTCCCTTTAAAGGATCTCTCCCTAAGTTCGATATCGCACCCCATCGCCGCAGGTATTGCTCTAGGGTTGTTTTTAGGTAAACAAGCAGGGGTTATGTTGTTTTCGTATTTTTCCATAAGGCTTAAAATATGTTGTTTACCAGCTCAGACGAGCTTGCTGCAATTCTATGGTATGGCCATCATAACAGGCATTGGTTTTACAATGAGCCTTTTTATAGGAGCATTATCATTTCCTGAAATTGAATATCAAAATGTTATGAAGCTTGGCGTTATAGCCGGATCTACTTTATCAGGAATACTGGGTTATTTAGTTTTATTGTATGCGACCCGAAATCAGGCCGCGGATAGTAGAAAAAGCATGTGAACTTATTTTGGAGAAAATTTTATGGCAATTTTTAACCACGTCCAAATTAAAGTCAAAGATTTAGAAAAAAGCCGTAAATTTTACATACTCCCCGACATTATAGCTGCATGGCAGGTAATATCTGGCATGCAAGCCGCTTAATTATGTCTGCGCCCTGAATTATTAGCTCTTTTAGCCAATCTATACCCCATCTGAAGTAAGAATATTCACGGCATTTATATTTAGCTTTCTTTCGAATCGCCTTCACTTTTTGATGCCTGTGCAATCCTATTTTTACGCATATTAAATATGCTATCGCACACAGCAAAAATAAAATCTCAATCCTTTTGGGGTCTACCATTTTTGTACTTTCTATATTTAAACCACCAGTTTTAAGCATCTTGAAAAATCTTTCTATTGACCATCTTTTCCTATACTCTTCCAAGGGATTATTTACCTTTTGAGATACTAAAATTAAGTACTCCCCATCAAGCTTTTTCACACTTAAATCACCCCTTATCTTAACCCCATTTAAATCACTAATTAATATATTTTTGAACGTTTTACCCTTTTTGGTGCCGCTGGCTAAATATGGTTGCACAAAGTCTAAATTTTCCTTTACTCGGATCGCATAAGGTACATCATTTTCACCCAACCAACTTGCAAATTCAATGCTGAAAAATTCCCGATCTCCAAGGATACTTTTTATATTTCCCTTTCCATATTTTGCTATTACCGCTTTTGCCATTGCAATTCTATCTTCTGTTTTGCTGTTACCCCCTTTGTTATCCAGCATCTTTAAATTTAATAAACTACTAACCTTACCTCTGAATGCAAAAGCCACAAATGCATTAATGCTCTTTGCTCCATATTTCCAATTTGTTCGGTCAAATGACAAGGTAAATTTTTCTTTGCCAAAAATGTTCTTGATTGCTTCAAGCAGATAGCTTGGCTCTATGGGCATTTTGTTGTAAAACCTTTCGATTCTTCTTTGTTTGGATTTGATCGAAGCATTACCGCTAACATAGTAAGCTAGCGCTGTTCCGCTCACTTTGCGAGCTTCACATAACCCCATTATTAAATCTGTCGCAAGTTTAATTTCGGGCGTGCATATTTCAAAAAACTGCTGTATATATTCTTTCATAAGGTGTCCTTTGTGCTAAAAGTCACCTTATACCTCAATTCTCCTTTGTTTTCAATCCATCCTTCTATTTATTAGCTATTCCTTAACTTCCGTGTCGGGGAGTGTG
>JAJTHY010000006.1 GCA_021298045.1 Candidatus Jidaibacter sp. | reverse complement strand
TGAATCCAGTGATCGCATTTATATTTTAGCACCGCAAACAGAAGAAGAAATGCTGGAGTCAATCAAGCAAAATTATACCCCAGTATTAAATAGTCTAGGAGAAATAGCCCTTTTAAAACGCATAGCTTATGGGCACCAATGTGTAGTTCATTTTGACACTGGCATGAATAGGCTAGGGCTTAATATTGCGGATATAGATAAGCTTGATTTAACAGGCCTAAATGTACTATACATAATGTCGCATCTTGCCTGTGCGGATGACCCTAAACATTCAATGAATGAGTCTCAGCTATTTTCAATATTGAAAGTACAAGCAAAATTTCCAGGTAGAAAAATTTCTTTTAGTAACTCTTCAGGAATTTTTCTGGGAGAAAGGTACCATTTGAACCAAATACGCCCAGGCTGTATGCTATATGGAATTAATCCAACTCCATATAAATCTTCAAATGTACAAACTGTCGCTAGCATATATGCAAAAGTAGTTGGCATTAGGGAACTAGTGAGGGACGAACCTATAAGTTACTCTGCAAGTGTTACTATGAAAAAAGGGACAAAAATTTCAACTATTGCAATTGGCTATGGTGATGGGTACCATAGAATTCTTTCAAATAGCGCTGATTGTTATTTCAAGGGATATAGGCTACCTATATTGGGCAGAGTTACTATGGATTTTATAATGGTTGATATTACTGCGATTCCAGGGCAATATTTGGATGAATTCACTTATGTGGAAGTAATGGGGAAAAACATTACGGTAGATGAGTTATCAAGTAAAGCTAACACCATAGGTTATGAGATTTTGACTTCTCTACAAAACAGATTTAATAGGTTTTATATATCATGAAATTTATCGCAGCAGTTGGTCATATATTTTTAATGTTCTTGGCAGCAGTTGGAAGGCTAGCTGTATTTATAGCTTTTATATTTAAGGCATTGTTTTCAACAAAATTTTACTTTAAACAACTTTTTCAGCAGATTTGGCAAATTGGTTATAACTCGCTACCAGTTATAGGGATGACAGCAATCTTCACCGGTGCTGTACTGGCATTGCAAAGCTATACAGGATTTTCCCGCTTTAACGCAAGTAATTCTATTGCATCAGTGGTCGTATTATCCATAACTAGAGAGCTTGGCCCAGTGCTTGCAGGGCTTATGCTTGCAGGGCGTGTGGGGGCTGCCATTGCAGCTGAAATAGGTACTATGAAAGTTACCGAACAGTTAGACGCATTAAGCACCTTAAATACTGATCCGTTCAAATATTTAGTATTGCCCCGTGTGCTTGCTGGAGTTTTAACTTTACCTTTACTTGTGATAGTGGCAGACATTATAGGTGTGTTTGGTGGATATTTAGTGAGTGTATATAAACTGGATTTTAACTCATATAGCTATCTTAAGAGCACCTTCGAATATCTGCAAACACCAGATGTAACCTCGGGCCTTATCAAAGCAGCATTCTTTGGTTTTATTGTGACTACAATGGGGTGTTACCATGGTTATAATTCAGCGCGTGGAGCACAGGGAGTTGGCCTGGCTACCACTAGTGCTGTAGTTACTGCCTCAATATTGATACTTCTTTCTAACTACATGATTACCGGAATTTTATTTGGAAAATAAAAGTATGAGCATACATGCAAAAATAACCGCTAAAAACTTAAGCAAAAGTTTTGGGGCTAAAAAGGTTTTAGATAATATAAGCTTTTCAGTAGAGAAGGGGGAGTCATTCGTAATTATGGGCGGGTCTGGCACCGGGAAAAGCGTGTTGATAAAATCTATTATCGGCCTTGTTAAGCCAGATATGGGGAGTTCAGTGCTAATTGATGGCCACGATATTACCTATTTGCCAATTGATAAACGGGGCGAGCTTATAAACCGATGCGGAGTTTTATTTCAGGGCGGCGCTCTTTTTGATAGCCTTAGAGTTTGGGAAAACATTTGTTTCACTATGCTGCAACAGTCAAGCATAGATAAAAAGCAAGCACGTGATTTAGCGTTGAAAAAACTGCAATTAGTTGGGCTTGATGAATTAGCTCTTGATCTTTATCCAGCAGAGCTATCTGGAGGCATGGTAAAGAGAGTGGCACTTGCTAGGGCTATTGCAATGGATCCAGAAATCATATTTTTTGATGAACCAACTGCAGGGCTAGACCCAATTATGTCCGGCGTTATAAGTGAGCTTATTAAAAGTTGCTCTAAGCAACTTGGCGCTACCACCATTACTATTACTCATGATATGAACTGCGCTTCTAGGATCGCAGATAAAGCAGCACTTCTTTACCAAGGGAACTTTATCTGGTACGGTGAGGGTGGTAAGATCTCTAACTCTGGCAATGAATTTGTTGAGCAATTTGTACATGGTAAGCCCGAAGGACCTATTACTAACAGCAAGCCTAAAAAGTAAAAAAACTTATTAAATACTTTTTTTATTGCAATATATAAGAAAAGGCTATTATTTGGGCATAAAGCTTATAGATTTTGTATGTTAATTTTCGGCGCTGCGAGGAGCATGCTTGAGACGTGCCAGTCTATCCCCTTCGGGTCATTCCTGCTGCGGATGGAATCTTATCTTAAGATCCCTGAACTGCGTGCGGGATATAACCTATCAGCAATCGCTAAAGCTCTTTCCCGGGTGACGCTGGTTATATAGCTAATCCCTTATAAAATGGATACGCTAATGCTGCGCCTTTTCAATAAATTTTCACCTATTTTGCCTTTGAAATATATCTATATTCCATGCGTAAAATAGGCAAAAATTTATGAGAAAATTCTT
>JAJTHY010000004.1 GCA_021298045.1 Candidatus Jidaibacter sp. | reverse complement strand
TAATGCGGTCGCCCTGTTCAAAAGATTAAATATTGATATAGCCCTTTTATATTAGCGCTCAAAACCATGTTGCTTAAGCGGATGGATGTAGTGCTGGCTGGAGCTTTGTGGTAAAAGAAAATGAATGAGATACAAAAAGCAAAGCCATTGCGTATATTACTGTCGGTACCACATGGTAATTACGAGCAAATACCGTAGAGCAATATTTAATGAAGGTGTGAATGAACAGGTTATATGGGCGTATATAGAGAAACAGGGGAAGGAAGATTCAGCGCAAGCGGAGCTTGAATTGGCTTAATACCCTGGGCGTAAGCCCAGGGAAGTTTATACAGATGAGCTTATTTAGTCGCTGTAGGTCTTCTGTCTACAATTTCTTTAATCCTTGCAGCTTTACCTTGTAGGGTGCGCATATAGTAAAGTTTAGCTCTTCTAACTTTACCTCTTTTGATTACTTCGATTTTATCGATAATAGGAGAATATGTTAAAAAGTTACGCTCAACACCCTCACCATTACTAATCTTTTTAATCGCGAAGGAGGAGCCAAGTGCACGATTTTTAACTCGTATTACTAGTCCTTCGAAATTTTGAACGCGATAGTTATCTGCGCCGTCCATAATTCTAACACCAACGTTAATGGTGTCACCAGCACGAAAGCGTGGGATTTCTCTTTTTAATTCAGTGATATATTTTTGTTCAAATTTAGTAAGTAAGTTCATTTTTTTTCTCCATTTAAGCAGCGGTCCAACAACTCGGGACGTACAGATTTTGTTTTACTAATAGCCTGCTGCAAACGCCAATTATCTATGGCTTTATGATTTCCAGACCTAAGAACTTCAGGTACATGGTGACCACGCCAAACAGCTGGCTTAGTATAATGCGGATATTCCAGTAAATTTTCATACACTGGGCTTAACCCAAAGCTTTCTTCTAGAAGTGCAGATTTTTCATCTAACACGCCAGGAATCAGCCGTACGCAGGAATCTAAAATAGGATACGCCGCAACATCCCCCGAGGACAGAACAAAGTCCCCAAGGCTAAGCTCAGAAACACTATACTCAAGAAATATGCGTTCGTCAATTCCTTCAAAGCGTCCGCACAACAAATTAATACCATTTAAGGCAGAAAGTTGGACGGCTATCTTTTGAGAAAAAACTTTGCCCCTGGGAGATAAATAGTAAATAGGGTTACCATTGGGTATGAAAATATTTTCAATTGCATCAGCCAAAACATCTGGCTTCATAACCATTCCAGTCCCACCACCATATGGAGAGTCATCAACTGTTTGATGCTTATCTTTGGCATAATCTCTGATATTATAAGCTTCCAAGCTCCAAAGACGATTTTCTAAAGCTTTCCCCACCACAGATACCTCAAGAGGTCCAGGGTATAACTCTGGAAACAGTGTTAATACCTTAACTTGCCACATAATTTACTTTAACAAATCATCTATTATTTTAGACATCTCCAGGTAGCTTAAGGCGCCTTCATGCTTTTTACCATTGATAAAAAATACTGGAGTAACATAAAAGCCTAATTTTTGCGATGCAGTCATACCTTGTTCAAACAATGCGTTTTCGTTTTCCTTATTATTGAAGCAGTCTTTAATTTCTTCATCAGTTAATCCACCTAATTTGGCTATGTTTATTAATGATTCCTTGTAGTCTTTTCGGTATGCCCAAAGCATTTGCGCATCCATTAAGGTTGCAACGTAATCGAAGTACTGATCTTTCCCTACGCAAGCTGTTAACATAGATCCTAAAAGTGATGGGTGATTTGTGGGGATTCCCCTATGTATATACAATATCTTATTAGTATTTATGTAATTTTGTTTTAAGAGGCCAAATGTTCTTTTGTGAAACTCTGCACAATGTGGACAAGACATTGATGAGTATTCTATAACTATAACCTTGGCTTTTGTATCGCCGAGGAAATGGTCACCTTCTTTAAGTTCTAGCAAATTAGACTGATCTTTTGCTGTATCGGCGGCCCCCAAGTGAGGAATCGAAAACAAAAAGGTAAGTAATGTAATATATAATAACTTGTTAAACTTCATAATCTCTGTCTCTTGCATAGCTTGAAGATGTAAGCATAGTTAAAAACATGCTTCAAGTAGTTTTTTAAAAGATTTAGCTCTAGCATTGACTAATCTATATTCTTGATCGTTTAGCATACTTGCAGGTTTGTTATATGGATGTGGGTAAAAAATTGGCTGAAAACCAACTCCAGCGCTGTACATATTATCAAAACTAACATAACCAGGAGCTTCAGCTCGAAAGGTGTGGATTTTATTTTTTTCTGGCCAGTAGATAGAAACTACAGAGACCATTTTTGCGTCAAATTTATCCCCTTTTTGCGCATGTAGTTCTGTCTTCAAGCGTTCGATTGCGGGTGTGAAATCACCATTAATTCCCCAATCAGCAGTATGAACGCCAGGAGCTCCACTTAAAGCATCTACGCAAATTCCAGAGTCATCAGAGATGGTAGTAATCCCGCTCG
Source organism: Candidatus Jidaibacter sp. (assembly GCA_021298045.1). Classification (GTDB taxonomy): domain Bacteria; phylum Pseudomonadota; class Alphaproteobacteria; order Rickettsiales; family Midichloriaceae; genus JAJTHY01. The sequence goes on along the minus strand of JAJTHY010000004.1, from coordinate 47 downwards.
CATTACCATAATAAATACATTTAGATTCGCAGTTTTCTTCAAAAGTT
>JAJTHY010000027.1 GCA_021298045.1 Candidatus Jidaibacter sp. | reverse complement strand
CTCACTCATCCTAGTATCTGCTGCTCAATATGGGTTTTTAACATAACGACATCTTGATTGCAGCTACTTCGTCTTCGCTGTGCTTCCATTGCTCATTTGTATCTAATACCAAAACCCAGTTCAGTATTAAGTTTGGCCTGTATAATTTATGTATATTGATTTGTATTTTTGATATTTTTTTGCTAAAAGTGTAAATCGCATTGTATTTTGCTTAAATAGATTGCATACCAAATTATCTAATTAAATGTAGGAAATGAAACTGGAATTAAAGATATTTTTACTCTTAACAAGCGTGCTTTTGCTAAGTAACATGCTTGGAGAATACTTGGTTGTAAATAGCGGAATGCCAAGTATTTTGGTTTATTTTATTGTTGTAGTAATGCTTTCTGGATTCCTGGTTCTGTTAATTAACAGGTTCATGATTGGAGCTATTGCAAAAATATCCGGCAATTTTAATGAGCGCTCATTAAATGGTTCTTTATCTCATATTATCAAAATACATGAAAGCGTTAATAAAGGCGCAAAATTTGTTGATAGCTTAGGTGATTTAGTTTCTGATAGTATTATTGTAATGGATAAGGAACATAAAATAGTTAAAGCAAATGCGAACGCTATGGGGTGCTTAGGAAAAAATATTATAGGATGCAATGTTGAGTCGGTGATAAGTGATAGTGGGTTTCTAGGAGCTTTGAAATTAGCAGAGTTAAATGAATCTGAGTTGAGAATTAATTTTACGGCCACTCCTAAAAATAAAGCTTATAAAGCTGTAATTAAGCCTTATTTATGGGAAGGGGAGGTTGAGTGTTTTCTCATAGTAATGCATGATATAACCAATGATTTGCAGCTTGAGGAAAGAATCCAGGAATTCAACATAAACTTAAGCCATGAAATAAAAACACCCATTACTGCGATTTTAAGTGCTTCTGAAACTATAATTCAAGATGATTTTGCCAGGGAAGTATCTAAAGAGTTTGTTCCGATTATTCATAATCAATCACGAAAACTGGCTAAGCTAGTTAAAGATATGGATAAATTATGGGAAAATAATGTTTCTAAACAAAGGCCAATAGAAGATGAGGTAGATCTTTGGCTTATGGTTTTGAATAGCTTGGATGATTTGCGTGATAAACTTTCAAACAGCAGTATATCATTAAATCTCAAGCACCCTAAGGCATCGGCGAAGTTTATGATATCTGGTAAAGAAAGGCAGATAAAAGAGTTGATACATCAGATGATAGAAAATGCTATAATTCACGGAGGGCCTAATAAAGCTATAAGCCTGAAAATTTCGCGAGTAAAAATTAAATCAAAAATTCCAGCGTTTAGCCTTAATGATGGAAAAGCAATAAAGATATCAGTAATAGATGAAGGCCCAGGTATTGATGCAAGGCATATCAAAAAGATAACTTCCACTTTCTATAAAGCGGATGATTCTAGGGCTACACATAAATCTAATTTTGGCTTAGGGCTTGCAATTGTTCAAAAAATCGTAGATCGTCACAAAGCGATACTTAAGATAAATAGCAGTAAAGGTAATGGCAGTAAATTTTCCATCTATTTCCCAGTCACCAAAAAAATGGACTGATTTAATTAACTTGTGCTTCGTGCTCGTTGTTTCATTTATTATAGCCAGCTTATTCAGTAAAAATATTTTTATCGATCCTGATGCCGCTTGGCATATAAAAGCCGGTGAAATTATCATAAAAGGTAATAGTATACCAGTACACGATACGCTAACGTTTACGTCGGATCAGCAGTGGTATAATCTTTCCTGGGCTTGGGATATTGCCGTATATTATATTTACCAGTTCAGCGGAGAAGATGGCCTTTATTTTTTGCAGTCACTTTTATTTGCATTAACAATTGCTTTGGTCTACTTAATATGCGTTAGCTTTAAAAGTTTTAACGCTGATACTAAGGCTGTAACTACAACGCTCGCAGCTTTGTTGCTTTGGGATTCGCTTTATGCTCGCCCTCAGATGCTTACGTATATGCTTTCTGGATTAACGCTTTTCATAATATACAAAAAAGAAATTAAGCTCTTATTTATATTACCAATAATCACCATATTGTGGGTCAACACTCATGGTAGCTTCATTGTTATATATACCATATTATTTGCGTTTATGGTGCAGTCTATATATGAAAAGGATTATGCATGGTTACGTGCTCTTATTATAGTGGCGCTCTTTTGCTTTGCGAGTATCCTCATAAATCCTTTGGGATATAAAATATTTATAGCAGTTTTCAGAACCTTAAATAGCGTTATTACTAGCTATATAAGCGAGTGGCTTCCATTTTCTTTTGGGCATCAATATGGCCCATCAATGGTAATAATTATATTAATGATGGTCGGTGGATTTGCTGATCGCAGGATTCCAGTTGCTTATCGAATATTAGCTTTCATTTGGCTGCTTGCCTCTCTTGCTAGCAGGAGGAGTTTTGGTTATTTTGCTGTTCTTGCGGTTCCATATCTAGGCTATGCTTTGGAGCCGATAATAGCGATGAGTCCTAGTAAATTTGTTTTGAGTAACCGATTAAAAGTCATTGCGCTTATTATCTTTGCTATTATGGGTAGCGTTGCGGCCCCATATTTGCAAGGATCACGCGCAGACGTCTCTGATAAAATTCCACTTGAAGCTATAAAGTTTTTGAATCACAATTGTAAGGGAGCCAGAGTATTCAATGAGTATAACATAGGGGGTTATTTGGCTTTGTGGACTGAAGGTAATAATAGATATTTTATTGATGGTCGTGCTGGTACGGTTTTTAGTGAATCTTTTTTGGATGAATATTTGAAGATATTTATGGATGACAGTGATTTGAAAGGGCTATTAGATAAACATCAAGTTGATACAGCTATTATAGGGAGTCAATCCTTAAAAATAGTTAGTTATAATAAAGTATTTTCCCAGTGGCGGAAAATTTATAAAGATGATAAATTTGTCATATACACAAGAAAGGGTAGCGAGGCATGCAAAATCACCTTTTAAAAGTTTTGAGTATCTTGTTGTTATTTCCATATATTGCTTTTGGAGCGGAAGCTATCAGCAATCAATCTATTAAGTTACTGAGTAATGAAGAAATAAGGAGTTTGTTAGACCAAAAATTCATACAGCGTATTGAGGATAAAAAAGGATTTAAAGAAATTTCGAACAATTTCAGCTTTAATTATAGTCGGAACTATAGTAAAATGCCGGGTGTTGCTGGAGCTAGAAGCGCTATGCTGGAACAGCAGGGGGCATTAAACAGCTTTAAAAGCTTTAACCAAGGCCCTTCTTTCAAGAGTGAAGATTTTTATGGCTTCAGTATGAAATTTAAATTAGATAATAAGTAGTTATGATTGCCCCTAGATTCTTGTCATTGCTAGCAATTGTGCTAAGCAACGCTGCTTTTGCGATTCAAGAGAAGCAAGTTATTGATTTGAATGTTGAAGTAAAAAAGGATGTTATTGACCAAAGGCTTATCAATGAGCCAATAGGTAAACCAGAGAAAATTTATTCAACTGATAAAAATTCGTTATACGAAAGTGTACATGACGAGAATCGTAGGAAGATTAACGAACTAGCACGACCTAATTATGTACTTCTAAAACCAAAAAGGTAAATTATGTTTATTGAAACCCAAGAGACACCGAATCCACACACAATGAAATTTATACCAGGTGTTCAAGTATTGTCTGCTGGTATCAAGAGTTTTAGTGGTGATAATGATTTAAAAGAATCACCGCTTGCTGCGAGCTTATTCCAAATTGATGGTGTTAAAGGTGTGTTTCTCACAACGGACTTTATTACCGTTACTAAATCTGTTGATCATGACTGGAGCTATTTAAAGCCGATTGTGCTTGCTGCTATAGTGGATCATCTTGTGGCAGGTTTGCCAATATGCATAGAAGGGGCTGCGGCCAATGAAGATGCGACAACACATGGGGATATTGCAAAGCAAGTAATAGAGCTGATTGAAACTAGGGTAAGGCCTGCTGTAGCCCAAGATGGTGGCGACATAATCTTCAAAGATTTCCAAAATGGAATCGTTTATGTTGAACTTCACGGTTCTTGCTCTGGGTGTCCTAGCTCTACGATCACGCTAAAGAGTGGGATAGAAAATATGCTTAAGCATTACATACCTGAGATTATCTCGGTTGAAGCTGTTTAGTTCAATATTTTCTCTCAAAATCTAGCTGCAAAGCAGAGCATATTGTGCTATGCTGAGCAAATATGTTAAAATGTAAAAAAGATGCAAAAGCCACTAATAAGTTTTGACTATGCAATTAAGTACTTGCTTAAAGATAAGGGTGATTATGAGATTGTGGGGGGCTTCATTTCCGCGCTGCTTAAAGCCAAAGGTGAAATCAAAAAGGATGTGAAGATCATTGCTTTGTTGGATACAGAGAGCAACAAAGAAGACAATATATACAAGCGTTCGTTGGCAGATGTGATCGTAGAAGATGAAGATCACAACAAATATATAGTTGAGATAGAGCGCAGTATTCAGCAGGGTTTTGTGCACAAAGCATGCTTTAACACATCAAGATTGATCGTAGATAACTTGTCCCCTGGGAGCGACTTTTCTGATATCATAAAAGTGATTCACATTTCTATTTTGTACTTCCCTGTGGGAGAGGAGCCTATCCATCATGGCGAAACAATTTTCAAGGGAGTGGAGAGCAAAAAAAGGCTTAGTATCCAAATTAAGGATCCGTTAACTGGTAATATCACCGACACCACGAATATTTTTCCTGAGTACTTTTTTATCTCAATCCCGCTTTTTGATGGGCGACTTGAGAAAGAGATAGACGATTGGCTATACGTGATGAAAAATGATGATGTGCCAGAAAACTTTCACTCTCCATACATGGAAAAGGTTCGAGAAAGACTTGCTATCTTAAAAATGACGGTAGAAGAGCGTAATAGATATTTTGCGTATAAGAAGCAGGTTTTCACCGACCGCGATATTATGTCTACGGCAAGGCAAGAAGGTCTGGAAGAGGGTTTGCAGAAGGGCAGGGAGGAAGGCTTGCAGAAGGGCTTGCAGAAAGGTAAAGCCGAGGGAGAAAAGAATAAAGCCTTGGAAATAGCTCGTGGAATGATATCTGAAGGCTTGAGTACTGATCTAATCTTCAAGGTTACAGGTCTATCTGAAAAGGAAATAAGGGAGTTAGAGAATTTCACGCTTAATACATAAGTTATTAATAAAAGTCTAAAAATATTCTTTTTGCCAAAGTTAGTAGTGTTGTTATTATTAATTGTGAGTTAACCAAATTACCAGGGGAACATTTGTGTCGGATTACTTGGAGGAAATCAAAAGGAAGTTGCCGGCTTCAAAAGTGATATCTCGCAATGTGGCGCTTAAACAAAAGAATAGTTTTCAATTTTTGGGCCTATGCCCGTTTCACAATGAAAAAAGTCCATCCTTCACCGTTAGCGACGATAAAGGGTTTTACCATTGTTTTGGCTGTGGAGAGCATGGAGATATAATAAGTTTTGTTTCCAAAATAGAGGGAGTTGGCTTTAAAGATGCCGTGGAGAAGCTTGCTGCAGAAGCTGGAGTTCGCATTCCTAGGATGAACTTACGGCAAAAGCAAGGTGATGATCTGCGCAAAATATATTTAAGAATTTATGACTTTGCATGTAATTACTATCAGAATAAGCTATTATCTCCCGAAGGCAAAAGAGCTAGGCAGTACTTGAGTGAGAGGGGTGTAAGTTCTGATTCTATAAACAAATTTCGTCTAGGGTTTGCTCCAATAAACAGCGCCGAGCTTGTGGAGCAAATGATATCAGAATTTGGCAGAAGTGTAGTGATTGACTCTAAAATAGTTAGTAAAAGTGATTCTGGCGATTTGTATACCTTGTTTAGAGAAAGAGTAATGTTTCCAATACTAGATGTGAAAAAGCAGGTTGTTGCGTTTGGGGGAAGGGCATTTGGAGATATAAAACCAAAATACATAAATTCCAATGAAAATCCACTTTTCAAAAAAGGTAATGAATTATATGGGCTATGCTTTGTTTTAGAAAATCGAAAGCTCAAAGAGCCAATAGTTGTCGTAGAAGGCTATATGGATGTAATCGCTATGTATGAGTCGGGTTTTAAAACAGCAGTTGCGCCACTAGGAACCGCATTCAAATTAAGCCAGCTTGAGCTTGCATGGAATTATTGCTCTGATCCAGTGCTTATGTTTGATGGTGATAATGCTGGAAAAATGGCTGCCAAGAAAATAGCTTATGAATCAATTAGTATTGCTCAATCAGATAAAAGTCTTAGGATATGTGCTCTTGAGAATTTCAAAGATCCAGACGAGGTTCTAAAAAAAGCTGGTATTAGTACCTTAAGCATGTTTTTGCAGAAGGCGAAGCCGCTTTCAGAATATCTATTTGATGCAGAATATTCGTTAAAGCCGCTTAAAACACCGGAGCAGAAAAGCAACCTGCGCAAACGTTTAGAAAATATCGTTTTGAAAATAAACGATTTAAGCCTGAGGTCGCAATATAAGAATTTTTTCAGAGAGAAATTTAGCGAGCTGTTTTTTGCAAGGGGGTTTAAGAAAAAACTTGATAATGGGATACTTGACAGCGCTGCAGTTTTGCAGGTTATGGAGAGTGCTGATTCAGTGGAAGAAGAGCTAATATCGCTTTTGATTGCCTATCCTCAGGTGTTGAAAAATCATGAGATTTGGGAGGGGTTTGTTGAAATTGAGATACATAATAAACAAATTGAAAATGCTAGAATTGAGTTGTTGCGAGGCTTTGATGAAATTGCTAGTATGAATAACGAACCTGAGAAGGAAGCGGAATTATTTAAGTCCTTTGCAGACGCTCTTTCTAGTATATACCATAATATGAAAAATAAAGCATTTTTGATTAAAAATCTTGAGGAAGCTGTATCCTATGCTATAAGATTACTGAAGTTAATTTATGTAAAAAGATTAGAAGCAGAGATACACATTTTATCTGCTCAAATTATCTCGCGCCCCGATGAATCGGATTTTGCTCGGTTGTCTAATCTAAAATGCACACATGAAAACTTAAAATTGGAATTGGGTATTATTTAATGAATAAAACTACTGCTAAAAATGCACCTAAAAAATTCGAAAAGAAAAATAAAATGGATTCTAATTTGAAGGATTTATTAGACAAAAAACGTGGTAGCGGATTTGTTACATATGATGAGTTGAGTAAGGTGTTGGACTCTGAAGGCTTGATCTCGGAAAAAATTGATGACGCTATTATTTTTTTCAATGATGAAGGGATAAAGATCACCGAGCGTCCTGAAGAGGATGAAGAGGTAGCTTTATCTTCAGAATTTGAAACAGAAGCAGAGGCTGAGGAAAAAGAAGAGGATGAGGAAGAAGATGATTCTCTGAGAAGTGATGATCCAGTAAGGCGGTATCTTAAAGAAATGGGGCATGTAGAGCTGCTTTCCAGAGAAGGTGAGGTAGAGATTGCGAAGCGCATAGAATCTGGTAGAGACACTATGATTACTGCTTTGTCCAAAACTCCAATTGCGCTCAGCGAGTTTGTTAAATGGTATGATGGGTTAATAAACGAAAAGATAATGCTACGTGACATCCTTGATTTGGATGCGACTTATAGCAAAGAATTTGGTAAGGAATTTGAAGGTGCAGAGGATGAAGAATCTGAGGAGTTTGAAGATTTAGATTTTGAAGCAGCTGACAAAGAAGAGGCTTCTGAAGAAAAAGAAGACTCAGAGGAAGCTAAAGAAGGAGAAGAGAGTGAGACAGAAGAGTCGACTGAAGAGTTTGATGATGGTTCCGCAGATGATGCTGATGCTTTATCCATAATAAGCATGGAGACCGAGCTTAGACCTCGCGCGATGGAGATTTTTGGTAACGTTGCAGAATTGAGTAGCAAGATTATAGATATTCAGCAAGATAAGCTTTTAGCTGCATTGAAGGGTGAGAAAGTAAGTAAAGCTATTGAAAAAGAATACGAAGATCTTTCTGACCAAGTGGCTGAGCAAATGAAATCGATTAGACTTAGTGAGTCTAAAGTTGACCAAATTCTTAGTGTGCTTTATTCGCAAAACAAGAAGATAATTTCTATAGAATCCAGCTTCTTAAAGGTTGTTGATAAGCATAAAATCAACCGAGCTGAGTTATTTAAAATTTATGAAAATAACGAAATCAACCAAGATCTAATGGAGATTTTAGCGAAATCTAAGATCAAAAATATCGCGAATCTTTTAAAAGACAAAGAAGAAATAGACAAGATTCGTCAAAAAATTATTTCTTTGGCTAAAGAAATTAGAATTGATGTATATAATTTCAAGAGCTTGGTGAATGCGGTGCAAAAAGGTGAGCGCCAATCTAGTAGAGCTAAAAAAGAGATGATAGAAGCCAACTTGCGTTTAGTGATTTCTATTGCTAAAAAGTATGCTAATCGGGGCTTGCAATTTTTAGATCTGATACAAGAAGGCAATATTGGCTTGATGAAAGCGGTAGATAAGTTTGACTACAGGCGTGGTTATAAATTTTCAACTTATGCAACTTGGTGGATTAGGCAAGCTATAACTAGATCTATAGCAGATCAGGCTCGTACAATCCGTATACCTGTACACATGATTGAAACCATCAATAAAATTATGCGCACTACCAGGCAAATAGTACATGATACTAGCAGAGAGCCAACACCTGAAGAGATCGCTGAAAAGCTCGGGATGCCAGTGGAGAAGGTGCGTAAGGTATTGAAAATTGCTAAAGAGCCAATGAGCTTGGAAGACCCAGTGGGTGATGATGAGGGTAGTTACTTTGGAGACTTCATCGAAGATAAAAATGCGGTGCAACCTCTTGACGCAGCGATACTTTCGAATTTAAGAGAGGTT
>JAJTHY010000132.1 GCA_021298045.1 Candidatus Jidaibacter sp. | reverse complement strand
GGCCACTTTCTCCGCATTTGGGTATATATAAACCGCAAATTAGCTCGGTGCTTTCAATAGGTCATCGTATTTCAGGTGTGTTTAATTTCCTTGGGTTACTAGCATTTGTTTGGTGGATTGTATGTGTAACTTTTTCTCCAAGCAGCCCAATGGAAAGTTGGGTGTGGACTTTTTTTAGTAGCTTTTTGGGTATCTCTATTTTGGTGGCTTGGAGCTTTTCAATGTTTTTCCACTTCTGTACTGGGATCAGGCATCTCTTTTGGCATGCTGGTTTTGGGTTTTCTGTGAAAGCCATGACAATGAGTGGATGGTTTACTGTTATAATGTCTGTGCTCTTAACAGTTATTACTTGGCTAATAATACTTAATATCGCTTGAGGTTATTTATGGATATGAGAACGCCGTTGGCAAAAGTGAAGAATTTAGGTAGTGCAAAAAATGGGACAGGTGACTTCCTAAAGCAGACAGTAACAGCTATTTTTATGGTGCCATTGCTCATTTGGTTTGTGGTAGTTACAATACTTTTCATAAAAAAAGATATAGCTGAGCTTCCTTGGTTTATAACTTCTCCATACATAATTATCGGGGCAATATTATTTATTTTAAATGCATTTTATCACGCTGCTCTTGGCCTTAAGATGGTTATAACGGACTACATACAATGTTATGCGTTAAGGAGTGCAGCATTGCTTATTATGTACGCAACCATAATAACTACAGTGGTTGCCGGATTAGTTGCGGTATTTAGCGTTTATATTTTACTTAGAATCGGTTAAGGAACTTTTATGACTTATGAAATTGTTGATCACGAATATGATGTTCTAGTAGTTGGGGCCGGCGGAGCTGGGCTACGTGCTACCCTTGGTATGGCGGAAAAAGGATTGAGGACCGCCTGCATAACTAAGGTATTCCCAACTAGAAGCCATACGGTTGCAGCCCAAGGGGGTATCTCTGCTGCGCTTGGCAATATGGGGCCGGATGACTGGCGTTGGCATATGTACGACACTATAAAAGGGTCCGACTGGCTGGGAGATCAGGATGCTATCCAATATATGTGTCAGAATGCACCACAGGCAATTATTGAACTAGAGCATTATGGTGTGCCATTTTCCAGAACGGAAGAGGGAAAAATATATCAACGCCCGTTTGGAGGGATGACTACTGAGTATGGTGAGGGTAAACCGGCTCAACGCACCTGTGCTGCAGCAGATAGAACTGGGCATGCGATTTTACACACACTGTATCAACAATCACTTAAGTTTGACGTAGAGTTTTTTATAGAATACTTCACGCTTGATTTAATAATGGAAGATGGGGTTTGCAAAGGGGTAACGGCTTATTCCTTGGAAGATGGTAAATTGCATAGGTTCAAATCCCATATTACCGTACTTGCAACTGGCGGATATGGTAGGGCATATTCATCTGCAACTTCTGCGCACACATGCACTGGAGATGGAAATGGGATGGTATTGCGAGCTGGTTTGCCGCTTCAGGATATGGAATTCGTTCAATTCCACCCTACTGGGATTTACGGTGCTGGTTGCCTTATAACTGAAGGTTCACGAGGAGAAGGCGGTTATCTCATCAACTCTAATGGGGAGCGCTTTATGGAAAGGTATGCTCCATCTGCTAAAGATTTAGCCTCACGAGATGTGGTGAGTAGGTCGATGATAATGGAAATAAGAGAAGGTAGAGGAGTTGGCCCTAATAAAGACCATATTTATTTAGTGCTTTCACATCTTGACCCTAAAATACTACATGAACGTTTGCCTGGCATTTCCGAGAGTGCCAAGATATTTGCGGGCGTTGATGTTACTAAACAACCAATACCAGTTGTGCCTACAGTGCACTATAATATGGGTGGAATTCCCACAAACCACTTTGGTGAAGTGATAACGAAAAAAGGCAAAAAAACAGAGGTGGTGCCTGGGCTTATGGCGGTGGGTGAAGCTGCTTGTGTTTCGGTACATGGAGCTAATAGGCTTGGATCTAACTCTTTGCTTGACCTTATAGTATTTGGGCGGGCTGCTTCTATTCGTGCCGCAGAACTTGTTAAACCTAATTCGCATCATAAAGATTTACCAAAAGACATAGCGGATGCTGGATTTGACAGATTTGATAAAATTAGAAATTCCAAGGGTAAACTTTCCGCTGCAGCCATTAGAAAGCAGATGCAAAAGGTTATGCAGGACCATGCCAATGTATTTAGGGAAGAAAAAATACTTACAGAAGGCAAGGAGAAAATCCATGAAGTGCACGGCTTATACAAAGAGCTTGGCATAAGCGATAGAGGCCTGATTTGGAATAGTGACCTGGTAGAGGCTCTAGAGCTAGACAACATGCGCGGCCAGGCTGTAGTTACGCTGGAAGCAGCTTTAAACCGCAAGGAGAGCAGGGGGGCTCATGCTCGTGAGGATTTCCCAGATCGAGACGATAAAAATTGGATGAAGCACTCAATGCTTTGGATTGATGAAAAAGGCAAAGTGAAGGTGGACTATCGCGATGTGGTGCAAACTACTCTTACAGAGGAAGTTAAGCCCGTGCCGCCTAAGAAAAGGGTTTATTAATTTATGCTAGCCAGAATTTTATTTTGAATTTTTAATGCGGTTGCTCTGTCTCTTCAGCGCCACTCGTCCAATCTTTTGAGGTGAGTATACTCTCGATTGTTGTTGCTATAAGTGGCAAAATAGCCTTCGGCATTAGTGTAAAATAGGTTTAGCAAACAAAACAAAGAAGCTTCCGTTCTAGCATTATCAATTTTTATTTCATCAGACCCTTGAAGGGCAGGGCGCCCGCTTAAGGATAAATACCGAGTGCCAATTGTTTTATATGGAGTTGAAATTTTAAAACCAGATTTGCTAAGTATCCAAGACTCTATTGAAAGTTGCGGAGCGAGACCTGTATTCACCTGGGATTGTGAAGGAGTTTGCCCGGTTTTGAAATCCAAAATGATAGCCTCAGAATCTGGAGTTATATCTATTCGATCAGCTATAGACTTTATGATGACATCTTCTAGTAGTACCGCTTCTCCTGCACATTCGATAAAACTTGATGTTTTTGGGTTTGCGATATAATAGCTTTTGAGAAACTCAATTATTTCAATAATTTTATGCTTCCAAATAAGTTGATTGCCATCATCAGTATTAAGGCTGTTTAACATTTCTTCAAGAGCATCATGGTCATCAATTTTTGCAACTGCATTGTGAACGAAAATACCAAAATCTCGGTTTTCGTTTTTCTCCCAGATACGGTCATGCCTCTTAAGCTTTAATATGTATTCGCTGTAATAACAGTATGGATCCATCATCAATTTGCTGAGAGATGTTACAGAGTATTGTTTTGGTCGTAACTCTTTTGGTATGTTGGCTATTGGTTGTGTGCAAGGCGTTTTGTGTGTAGTATTTATCTGTTCTTTAAAATTATTAAAACATGTGCCTTTTAATAGGCTGTAAAATATAGATTCTTCATCCTGAGAGTTTAAATTCCTTAGCAGTATAACTTTTTTGTTTTGTAGCGAAAGATCAAAGTTTTTTAGGAAGCTTTCTAGATTTTTTGAGCCTTGTCGCTTAGCCTCTTTCTCTAAATTACACAGTCCATTTTCAATAAGTATAAAGCTTTCGCTTTGAACCTCCTTCAATTCATGGAATGATAAAAGATGAATGCTAGAATTTTTCATCTCATGAGATTCGACAACGGAGGTGAGTGCATCTATATAGCTAACTCCAATAGCCCTAAGGTCTTCTAGTGATCCTGGATCTTGAAATTGGAAGTCGCATTGTTGCTGCTGTGATAATTCTTTAAATATTGATATATGCAGCGCTAATGATTTTTGATAAGAATCGCATAGCATAATTTCTTTTATTCGATAAACTGCAGCCATCCGCTGGCCAAGTGTTTGGGATATAATTTCTAAAGTGCTCCTTAAGTCTCCTTTTGACCTTAGCCATGTTGTTTGTGGAAAAAAGCGCATGCATAAGTCTACAAGATAGCCAATATTTTCAGGGTCCGTTGCGAGCCTTGCTATACTCAAAAATTTTTCTGCATCTGTTTTTGACCTCTCCGGATACGTGAGAAGATGTTTGAAGAGCAAAAGTTTCAGTTCGTCTGACTCCACCAAAAAATGCTTAATTCCATGTTGTCTTGCTAAAGATACTGCAAGGCGTACCAGTTGGAACTGATTGTTGCATTCAATTATTTTCACCGATTTAGTTTGGACTATCTTCATCTTCAATCTTTTCGCCATCAATCACAAATGCAGCACCCATTGTGATTATAGATTCCTGATCACTTAGGCCGCTAACCAAAAAGCCATCTACTTCTTCATCAATAATATCAATATTTTTTGTTATCACCATGCCATCAGGATTTAATGTTTTCACCCCAATTCTTCCTTTAGCATCTAGAACCAAAGCTGACTTAGGTATGTAGTGTGCTAGTAAAGGAGAATCAGATTGCACTTCAACTACAATAGATTCGCCTATGCGCAGCTGAGATTCTGCATTTTTAATTTCTATCTCAACGGGGAAGGTTTGAGTAGCAGGGTCAGCAACTTTACCGATGAAAATTACTTTGCCAGGTATTACAGTATTTTTGCTGGTAATTATATTTGCCGTTGATAATTCATTTATAGAATTTAAATCTGCCTGTGATGCATGTATGAGTGCAACTAACTTCTCTAATGAACTGAATTGACAAATTATCGAACCAATGGAGTTAGAAATGTAATCTCCTTCTTTTACCTTAATGGCATCGACATACCCATCAAATGGAGCTTTTATATTTGTTTTCTCAAGCTCGAGTTTTGCCTTTTCAAACAATGCTTCTGCTCTGTTTAGCTTTGAGGTTGCATCAACCAGATTGTTTTTTGAGCTTAGCTGTTTTTCATAAACAATGCGAGCAGCGGCAAATTGCATCTTCGCGCTTTCTAGCTCAGACTTAGCTTGTTGATAAAGTTTTTTTCGGTTTTCTTCATCTATCTTTAAGATAACTTCACCCTCTCGCAAAAAATCACCATTATGTGCAATAACTTTGCT
>JAJTHY010000085.1 GCA_021298045.1 Candidatus Jidaibacter sp. | reverse complement strand
GGCTATTACTAAGGTATAAAGCTTATGGGTTTTGTACGTTAATATTCGCTTCTAGGAGGAGCATGCTTGCAACGTGGCGGTCTAGCACCCTCAGGTCATTCCTGCTGCGGATGGAATCTTATCTTAAGATCCCAAGCAATAGCGAGGATGACTAAGAGGTGGAGATTTGTTGTATTTTTCATAGCCATTTTATAAGGGTTTAGCTATATATTCCATGCGTAAAATAGGCAAAAATTTATGAGAAAATTCTTGATTTTCGCACCTATTTTATAAGGGTTTAGCTATATCTTTTGGATAAACTTACTTGAGGAAAAAGTGTTTGGTATGTAAAATACTAAAGCCCTTTTTCCACTTTGCATTTACCCAAAACTTATTGACTTTTGTCTCAATTATTTTGGGGATTTAATATTAGTTAACTTTATGCCATTGACATAATTATCTAAAAAAGTATCTACCAGATGCTGGCTTTCTGTTTCCACCAATCCAGTTCGGATAAATTTGCCTTTACTAGATAATGCGCAAATTCCATGAATTCCAGCCCATAAAACTGTTATATATTTTTTCAAATGTTGCGAATTATCAATATTTAATACATTAGTAAGTGCCTTTTCTACTATACAGTATAAATGCGCAATTTTTTCTTCATACCACTTAGGCACATTCACAGATTCTGAAAAGCGGTATTCGCATAAAAGACTCCATGCATTGAAATGGTTTATACTGAATTTCACATATGCGTATGCAATAGACCTAAGTTGAGAGCAATTTTTCTCTTTCATAGCCTCTTCTAGAGTTTGTATTAGGCTATCCAGAGTGCGCCCATTAAGGTGTATGTAAATATCATCAAGGTTTTGAAAAATATTATATAATGTGCCAACAGAATATTCTATTTGCGTCGCTATTTTGCGGGTGGTTATTTTTTGAAACCCTTCAGCCACCAATATGTTGTTAGCTGAGTCTAAAATCATAGTACTAAGCTCTTTAAATGTGTGATCTCCCCGCCTACCCATCTGTTAAACTTCCTTAAAATATCAATTAGAAAGGTCCATTATGCACATTTTTTAACGCTCAGCTATTAGAAATATAACTTTGAGTTTAGTAGCGCTCAAAAGATATATTTTTGAAGACGAACTTGAAAATAAAATTTTTTCTGCTATCTTGCTGGAACGACGTCAAGTTTCTTTTATTATTTTTCTCAAGGGCTCCCTCATGCTATCCATTACAGATGTTACATATACTATTGGCGGGCGCATGCTGCTTGATAGAGCATCTCTTTCGATATCAGAAGGGCAGCGTATTGGGCTAGTAGGCCCTAATGGTACTGGGAAATCTACCTTGTTTAAACTTATCTCTGGCGAACTAGAAATAGACTCAGGCAAGATAGAGCTCAACAAAAAAATCTCTATTGGTATGGTAAGGCAAGACTTACCAGAAGATGAAACCAAGTTAATAGATGTAGTGTTGGCGGCAGATAAAGAACGTGCTAGCCTTTTGGCAGAGGCGGAAACTTCTGAAGATCCAGAGCGTATCGGATATATTTATGAACGCTTAAGCGAGATAAATGCTTATGATGCACCAGCAAGAGCGGCGAGTATCCTAGCTGGTTTGGGTTTTGATGAAGAAGCTCAGAACAGCCCAATTTCATCATTTTCTGGTGGGTGGAGAATGCGAGTAGCATTAGCTGCAGTTTTGTTTTGTGAGCCAGATCTTTTAATGCTAGACGAACCAACTAACCACTTAGACTTCGAAGCGATGATATGGCTTGAAAACTATCTTATGCGCTATAGCAAAACGCTGATAATTATAAGCCATGATAGAGATATCCTAAACAAAACCGTCAATCAGATAATTCATTTAAATAACAAAAGCTTAGAAAGCTATACCGGCAACTATGATCAATTTGAACGTATGCGAGCTGAAAAGCTGATGAACCAACAGGCCTTGCATGAAAAGCAGGCTGCTCAGCAAGCAAAAATGATGAAATTTGTTGATCGATTCCGTGCGTCTGCTAGTAAAGCTAAGCAAGCCCAAAGTAGGCTTAAGGCTATTGAGAAAATGGATATTGTAGATGCAGTGATTGCAGAACGCGTTTCAGCCTTTATTTTCCCTCAACCAGAGGAACTTTACTCTCCTCTCATTACTTTAGAAAATGTAGATGTGGGCTATGAAGAGCATAAGCCAATATTACACAAGCTGAATTTACGTATTGATATGGATGACCGTATCGCATTGCTTGGTGCCAACGGTAATGGTAAATCCACCTTGGTAAAACTTTTGTCTGACCGCCTTAAAGCTCTCTCGGGAGAAATTAACAAACCAAGCAAGCTTAAGATTGGTTACTTTTCTCAGCATCAAACAGAAGAGCTAGACATAAACTTAACTCCATACCAAATAATGTTCGCCGCTATGAAAGACCAGCCGGAACCAAAGGTAAGAGGTGCACTTGGTAAATTTGGTTTTGATAAAAATAAAGCCGACACAATTGTTAAGGACCTTTCTGGCGGAGAAAAATCTAGATTGCTTCTTTCTTTAATGAGTTTTGATGCTCCGCATATTATGCTGATTGACGAACCAACTAACCACTTGGATATTGATGCGCGTGAGGCTTTGATCCAAGCGCT
Organism: Candidatus Jidaibacter sp.; assembly: GCA_021298045.1. Taxonomy (GTDB): domain Bacteria; phylum Pseudomonadota; class Alphaproteobacteria; order Rickettsiales; family Midichloriaceae; genus JAJTHY01. The sequence goes on along the minus strand of JAJTHY010000085.1, from coordinate 5,139 downwards.
AAACAACTATAGTGGCGCGGTTATTTTGGTGAGCCACGATCCGCATTTGGTAGAATGTGTGGCGGATAGGCTTTGGTTGGTTGCAGATGGTGGGTGCAGACCTTATGATGGTGATGTGGAAGCCTATCGCGAGCTAATAATTTCTCAACGCAGAAAGGAGAGGGCGGACGCAAAACAGTCTTCTCGAAAAAATAAAGAAGAGAGGAAAAAAGAAAAAGCATCTCCGCTTGTAAAAGAAGCTAAACAATTGGAAAACAAGATTGCCGACTTAACTAGTAAGCGCGAAGTAGTGGAAAATGAAATTGCAAATCTTTCCATGAACAGTAAAAAAGCTTATAATCCACAACTAAAAGATTTGAATATATCTTTATCCCGCTTAAACCAAGAATTGCAAGATGTAGAAAAGGAATGGCTTAAACTTATAGAGTCGATCGACAGCGGCAATTGATTAATGAACTCATTTATGGAGAATGTTATTATAGCTAATCCCTTATAAAATGGATGCGCTAATGCTACGCCTTTTCAATAAATTTTCACCTATTTTGCCTTTGAAATATATCTATATTCCATGCGTAAAATAGGCAAAAATTTATGAGAAAATTCTTGATTTTCGTACCCATTTTATAAGGGATTAGCTATATCTCCACAAATAGTTATTGAAGCCTAAGCTTGGGGTAAACATTTCCTTGCGGTACTGAAGAATATATAGTACACTCACGCACCGTTCTTTCTTCACGTTATTTCACATGAATAACCATCTTACTAAGTATAGGCCTGGCAGTATAAGGGAGTTGATAACTCTTGCCTTGCCACTCATGCTTGGCTCTATGTCATTTCATCTAATGTTGTTTTGCGACAGATTAATTTTATCTAAGTCTTCGCTTGCGTCTATGAATGCTGCAGCCACGGTTGGATTGCTATTGTTTTTATTCTCTTTTTTAGGCGTTGGGGCTGCAAGTATAGCCGAGGTATTTGCTGGTCAGCATTATGGCGCTAAGGAATATAAGAAGGTTGCGCGCCCAATTTGGCAAATGATATGGTTTGGGTTTATGCTGATTATCCCATTTAGCTTGCTTGGGTATTTAGACTTTATGTTGATCCATGAAAACCTCGGACAAGAGGCAAAAGACTACTTTAGATTCTCTACAAAAACCATGTTCTTAAGCGTTATAAACACCGCGCTTTACGCTTTTTATATATCGCGTGGAAAAACAAAGGTAGCAACAATAAATACAATAGCGGGTAATGCGCTAAACGCGGTGCTTGCGTATCTTTTTGTTTTTGGCGTAGATGGATACTTGGAGCCCCAAGGGCTTATGGGCACAGCGTATGCCACTGCTGCTTCACTTTTGTTTCAATGTATAATGCTTTTTATGGGATTTTTTAATAAATACAATCGTGAAAATTTTGATACCCTTAATTATAAAATTGATTGGCGTCTTTTCTTGAATTGCATAAAGGTTGGGCTGCCAAATGGTATAGGTAATTTATTTGAAATTGGTGGGCTTGCTATGATTGCGCGCCATAACGCTGAACTTGGGTACAGCTATTTAACTATTTATACCCTCACGCATAACTTTTTGATTGTGTTCGCATTTTATACCGATGGTTTGGTGAAGGCGATTATGGCCATCGCATCCAACGCTATCGGGGCTAAGAGACCAGAGATTATAAATAAAACGGTTGTTTCCGCTATTAAATTGCAAGTTGTTATGGCCTGTGTAATTTTCTTCCCGCTGGTAGTGTTCCCTGAGTATACTATAAAAATATTTATTAGCACTGAAGCCGATCAATACTTGGTACCGCTTGCAATAGGTGCAATGATTGGAACTTGGATTTGGTTTTTTATTGATGGCAATACCTGGATTTTAGGGGCAGTATTACTTTCAGGCGGGGATACCAAATTCCTGATGTTTACCAACTCGATTTTTTCTTGGACGTTTATGGTGATGCCAACACTGTTTTTCATAACCAATGCTAGCCACCCATCAACTGCTGCTTTGGTTATATTGCCGTGCTACGCTGTTATAATGCTAATAGCCTATACAATTAGGTTCCGGCTTGGCAAATGGAAACATAAGTTGGTGTAATGCTATTTCCCGAGTATTATTTAAGTAAAACCATTGACCAAATTCCTCCGCACTCTTAGTATTAAGGTCAGTACATATAATTTATGTGATAAACTTTCGTGAGCAAAATAATCAACAAGTTGGCTTTACCTTTGCTTATAGCATTTTTTGGGCTTTATTTTGTGCCAAAGTTTATTAACTTCAACTATTTGAAAGCTCCATTAACTGAAAGATTTTCGCAAGAGTTAGGTTTTGATATCAAAATAATGGGGGATATAGAAGTTAAAGCATTCCCTTCCAGCTACGTTAGTTTAAAACAAGTTACTGTATATTCTGATAATAAAACCAATATCGAAATACCTAAAATCACATTAGGTACCAATTTATTCTCATTATTGATGGGCAATGTAAAGATTGATGATGTGAAAATAACTGGAGCTCAATTGAGCTATCAAAATATGCAATCATTGCTCAAAAAAATCAGTAATAACTTTATACACAAGTTGGCATTAGAAAATGCAAGCTTGGTTGTAAATCAAAGCGGTAGCTTTTGGGATAAGGTAACAGATATAAATGGTGACCTTGAATATAAAAGTGATGGATCTTTGCAAATAGCAGGTGTTTGCAGCATGGATGGGCTTAATTACAAGGTAAGTGCAAATTTTAACATGTCTTCCAAACCTGGAGAAAATGCTTCTATCCTTTTTATTTCAAGTGATTTTTCTGAAATAAAATTTGCTGGTGATTTTATTAATGACACCAGCACTTATAATTTAAATGGCAAAGTAGATGCTAGATTTTTTAATAACACTAAAAATTCTCAATTTAGCGCTACAACACTTGCATTGTTAAACGATGGCATAGTGGCAAGTGCTAATATAGCAATAAATAATAAAGAAACACAGCTTTCCAATTTGTCGATTTCATCAAAAAATATTTCTAAGATTATTGGTAATATTACACTATCTAAAGATAATAGTAGTGAAATAATAGCTAAAGTTGAAGGGGATTCTATCAACTTTGATTTGCTTTTCAACAATGCGGCTCAGGAAATAATTACAGCTGAAAACATTATAAGTGAGCTACTAGTTTTATTTGATTTTGATCTCCCGCAAAATCTTTTTGGTAAAATAAATATTGCACTGAAAGAAGCTATATTAAATAAACAGGCGATCAAAGATATTGATATGGTTTCCAATCTGGTGGAGGAAAAGGTTGTGGTTAGCGAACTTAAAATGGAACTACCAGGAAAAAGCAATATAAAATTGAATGGGGTTACGAGTCACAATCAAGTCAGGCCTAAATTTGATGGCTCTGTTACTTTAGAGGTTAAAGATTATAAAAATTTTCGCAACTGGGTGAATATAGGGTTTGACGATTTGAATATCATGAAATCCCAAGAATTATCAGTTAGCTCCAATATAGTTATAATGCCTAGAAATTTACGTTTACACAATTTAAAGCTAACTTCTGGAAACTTGTCTGCTTTTGCCAAGGTAGTATTTAAGCACACTGGAGAAAATAAATTGAATACCAATGCTGTTGTTAGGCTGAATGAGATAGATGGAGACGCTATAAATTTACCAAAATTGTCAGATGATTTTATCGCGGAGTTATATGCTTCCGATTTTGAAAAAACGGGGATTAAATTTTATGAGATCACTGATGATTTCAAATGGCTAAGGGATTTTCCCATCGGTTTAAATCTTAAATTGATTATAGATAAATTTAAATATCGCGACATGCTATTTCCAAATTTTTATGTGGCAAGTAATGTGTCGCAAAATAATTTTTCAATAGATCAATTTTCTTTAAATAACGAACAAGCGCAAGTGTATGGAAAAGTTTCTTTGGTTACTTCAGATATAATCCCAAAGCTTTCTGTAGATCTCACAGCTAATAAAATATCATCCGGATTTATTGAAAATATAATGCCAAAACAAGAATTGTTGATTTCAAGACAGAAGCAATTACTCTCTGGGAATCCGGATGCAATAGCAACCACAATAGTGGGTGGTGCTAATTTTTATGGTATTCATAACATAATTGGCGATTTTAAAATTAGGGCCAATGATTATTTATCTCCTACTATGCCGCTCAAAAATTTTAATTTAGCTGCTGAATCACAGGATGGAATTATCAAGATCAAAGCCATTAATGCAGATGCTTTTCAAGGGAAATTAGCGCTGTCTGGTAATTTGGTGGTCGCTTCATCAATACCTGTGTATTCTATGATTTTTTCTTTAAATAATATTCAGCTTTCCGATTTGCTTAAATACTATTGTGGATATGATAAACTTAGTGGATATGTAAGCCTTAGTGGCAGCTTGGTTACTAAAGGTGCTGAGATGAATACTATATTTGCTAACTTAAGTGCTTCTACTGACATACTTGGTAAAAATGTGTCATGGGATGGATTTGACGTTGGAGAGATAGTGCGCCTTGGAGACGGTAAATCCCCTTTTAATGAGAAAGTAGAGAAATTTAACTACTTCAGTCAAAATGGCCAAAGCACTTTTGAGGACCTATCAGGTGGTATTAAAGTAAGCGGAGGGATAGCAAGTTTGAATGATTTCAAATTCTCTAACACTCGAGTTTCTGGCGCTTATGCTGCTAGGGTAGATTTAAAAAATAAGCTTATAAACAGCTTTACCAGAATTAACTTTATCCCCTATGGAAGATCTGCAACCATGACAATAGACATCGCAGGAAGCGGAGCGCTCAATTCCTTTGTTCCCACAATAACCGCTGCAAATTATATGCGCTTCCTACAAGATAACTCTAGCTCTGAGCAAACTGATTTTAGAAGCATGCCACTACTTAGGAATCGTTAAACAATTATGTATAGCACACAAAATACAAAGCCTGTACTAGAAATCAACCTAAGTTCAATCAAATACAATTATCAATTTGCATCAAAGATAGTTGGACCTGGGGTCAATGCCTCAGCTGTAATTAAAGCTAATGCTTATGGGTTAGGCGCCCGTGAGGTTTTTAAAGCATTAAAAAGTGTAGGGTGCAGAGATTTTTATTTTGCGTATTTTGATGAAGCTTACAAGCTACAAGATCT